>CAIYZX010000528.1 GCA_903930745.1 uncultured Chloroflexota bacterium
AAGGGCGCGTACGTGGTCCTCGACGAGGTCCACCACGCCGGCGACGAGCAGGCCTGGGGCGACGCGGTCCGCCACGCCTTCGATGGGTCGGCCCGCCGCCTGTGCCTCTCCGGCACCCCGTTCCGCAGCGACACCCGCGCCATCCCGTTCGTGCGGTACCACGACGAGGAGGCGGTCCCGGACTTCGAGTACGGGTACGGCGACGCCCTCCGCGACGGCCGCGTGGTCCGCCCCGTCTACTTCCCGCGCGTTGGCGGCGAGATGGAGTGGAGCGCCCCGGACGGCGAGATCCACAGCGCCACGTTTGACGACCCGCTCGCGATGCAGCTGGCGAACCAGCGGCTGCGGACCGCGCTCTCCATTGACGGCGAGTGGCTCCCCACCGTGCTCCGCGACGCGGTCAAGCGGCTCAACGACGTGCGCAGGCACCAGCCGGACGCGGGCGGCCTCGTCATCGCGATGGACCAGGACCACGCCAAGGGGATCGCGCAGCTGATCCGCAGGGAGATCGGGCTGCCGGCGGTGGTGGTGACCAGCGACGACCCGGAGGCGTCCTCGCGGATCGCCCAGTTCGCCGCGGGCAAGGACCCGTGGCTGGTTGCCGTGCGCATGGTCAGCGAGGGCGTGGACATCCCGCGCCTCCGCGTGGGCGTGTACGCGACCACCACCACCACGGACCTCTTCTTCCGCCAGGCGGTGGGCCGCTTCGTGCGCTGGATCCCGGGCATCCGCGACCAGCGTGCCTGGCTGTTCATCCCGGACGACATCCGGCTGCGGATCCGGGCCACGGAGATCGCGGAGGCGCGCCGCCACTCGCTGCGCAAGAAGGCGCGCCCGGAGGACGAGGACGGTCTCCAGCGGGTGGCCGGTCCGGAGACGGAGCCCATGACCGGTGACCAGCTGTCGCTCTTCGCCGCGCTCTCCGCGGTGGTGGCGGGCGACGGGGCGGACTTCTCGCCCTGGACGGAGGCCCTGCCGGACGACTGGATCGATGGGACGGACCCGGGCATCGAGCTGGAGCTGGGGCCGCCCCCGCCCCTGGCCGCGCTGCCGGACGACGGGTCCGGTGTCACGCGTCGCGAGGTGAAGGACCGCCTGCGCACCGCAAACGCGGAGGCCGCGAAGGACATCGCCCGCGTGACGGGGCTCAGCTATGCCGCGGTGAACCTGGAGCTCAACCGCCTCGCCGGCGTGCGGCGGATCGCGGAGGCCTCCGCGGAGCAGCTGCAGGCCCGCCTGGGCGTGGCGCGCCGCTGGCAGTGGCGCCTGGGCAGGTAGCCGTTCGCCCCCTCGCGCCCGCTCGCCGGCCCGCACCCCACAGACAGACCGAGGCCCCTCCCGGAGGAGGGGCCTCGTGACATTGCGCGTCAGGCCGGCGGGGCCGGCCGCCGGTGTCAGGCGGTCTGCTCGGCGACGGCACTGCGGCCGACCGCCATGGTCAGCACGTAGTACACGAGGCCGGAGACGACCAGGCCCACGACCCAGCTGTAGTTCGCGAGGTCGTGCAGGATCTGGATGTCGAAGAGGCCGTTCGGCAGGATCGGCTGGACAGGCGAGCCGCCGATGGCGAACACGATGCCCACGACCAGCGCCACGATGGCGAGCCAGTTGAAGCCGCCGGCGTACTTGTAGGAGCCGTCTGCGCGGTACAGGTCCGCCACCTTGAGGTGGGTCTTGCGGATCAGCCAGTAGTCCACGATCAGGACGCCGGCGATGGCGCCGGTGGCGCCGCCGTAGGTGCCCAGCCAGCCCCAGATGTACTGGTTCGGATCGGACAGCAGGTTCCACGGCTGGAGCAGGATGCCCAGGATGCCCGTGATGATGCCGCCCATCTTGAACGAGATCTTGGTGGGCCAGAGGTTGGAGAAGTCGTAGGACGGGCTCACGACGTTGGCGGCCACGTTCGTGGTCAGGGTCGCGAGGGCCAGGGCGGCCAGCATGATGATCAGCAGGATGGGGTTGTCCAGCTTGCCGGTGAGGGCAACCGGATCCCAGACGGCCTCACCGAAGACCACCACCGTCGCGGACGTCGTGAGGACGCCAACGAGCGGGAAGAGGGTCATCGTGGTGGGCAGGCCCAGCGCCTGGCCAACGGCCTGCTCCTTCTGGCTCCGGCCGAAGCGGGTGAAGTCAGGCATGTTGAGCGAGAGCGTGGACCAGAAGGCGATCATGCCCATGAGGGAGAGCGGGAACATGCTCCAGAACTCGCCCTCCTTGGTGCCGGGCGTGGAGACGACGGGGCCGAAGCCGCCGGCCTGCACGACCATGAGCGCCATGAGGCCAAGGAAGACCACGATGAGGAAGGGCGCAGCCCAGTCCTCGAACTTCTTGATGGCCTCCATGCCGGCGATGATGATCCACATGTTGATCGCCCAGAAGACCGCGAAGCTCAGCCACACGGTCCACGGCTGACCGCCGACCACGGCCGCGGTGCTCCAGAAGGAGTCCTTGCCGAGGAGCGCGCCGATGACGGCGAACAGGGAGGCGCCGCCAACCCAGGTCTGGATGCCGAACCAGCCGCAGGCCACGAGGGCGCGGATGATGGCCGGCACGTTGGCGCCAAGGGTGCCGAACGAGGCACGCGACAGGACCGGGTACGGGATGCCGTACTTGGTGCCGGCGTGGCTGATCAGGACCATCGGGACGAGGACGATCAGGTTGCCCAGGAAGATCGTGAAGATCGCCTGGGTCCAGCTCATGCCGAGGCCGATGAGGCCGGAGGCGAGCATCCAGGACGGCACGTTGATCGCCATGCCGATCCAGAGGGCCAGGTAGTTGTACGTGGTCCACGTGCGCTTGGACACGGCGACGGGCGCCAGGTCCTCGTTGTGGAGCCAGCTGTTGCCGAGCGTGGCATCGACTGCGGGGTCGAGCTCCACGCGACCGTCGGCCATGACGGTCTGCTCTGCCATGAGCGAACCTCCCTCCATGAACACGACCGGCCTGCGGCCGGCCACTGTCCGTAACCTCCCGCACCTGCCGGAGCGCCAGGCCCTCACATGCCCTGGCACCCGGATCGCGATCCGGCCTCCTCGGTGCCGGACGCAGTCGCAGTGCTGGCACGGACTGTAACCAGTTTCGAGGGAGTCGGTGAGGGATTTCGCGCAACCGGTGGCGACGTCACGCGGGGTCTGCGGCAGGTGCCCGTCAAGGTGTCGGCGGATGTGAAGGGACCCCGGCGTCGTCTCCGACACCGGGGTCCTCTTCCTCCTCCTCCTCCTCGCTGCGCGGCGGGCGGGCCGCGCGGGATGTTCAGCCCTTGGCGCCCTCGAGGCCGCGCGAGTAGCCCTCGCCCTCGTCCTCGTAGCCGCCGGTGTAGCCGGAGTCGTCCGGGCGCCGGATCGCGGACTGCGCCACGATGCGGTCCCGGTTGCGTCCGCGGATGTCCTCGAGCGTGTGCCAGCCTCTGTCCGCGTGGCGGTCCAGGAAGCCGGACAGGCCGGTGGTCAGGTCGCGGATCACGTTGGGGCCGATGGCATGGTCCATCATGGCGGCCGTGGCCACCTGGACGGTGCCGCAGCCCAGCAGGAAGTAGTTCAGGGCGTGGGCGAAGGTGCTGATGCCGCCGATGCCACTGAACGCCCTGTCCGGGAACGCCTGCGTCATCTGGGCCATCTTGGCGAGCGACATCGGCAGGATCGCCGGGCCGCCCATGCCGCCGGACGAGACCAGGCCGTCAACGTTGACCTCGAACTCGCCGGTCTCCGGGTTGACCATGGGGACGGCCGGCCACGTGTTGGACGAGACGATGGCGTCCGCGCCGCCCAGGAACGTCGCGCGGGCCTCCTCCACGATGTCCGCGGTCGCCGGCGTCAGCTTCACCCAGACCGGGACCTTCGCCACGGCCTTCACGGCCTGCGTTGAGGTGGAGCAGAGCACGGCGTCACGGCCCACGTTGGCGCCCATGTCCACGCGGTCCATGTGGGGGCAGCTGAAGTTGAGCTCGATGGCATCGGCGCCGGCGTCCTGGACGCCCTCCACCAGGGTCTGCCAGTTGTGCAGCTCGCGGTCGCTCCCGGAGCCCGCCATGATGGACGCCACCAGCACGCGATCCGGGAACGCGCGCTTGATGTTGGCGATCTTGGGCAACCACCAGTCCATGGGCTTGTCGCTGATGAGCTCCCAGTTCCACGATGCCATCAGCGTGGTGTCCGGGCGCTTGGCCATGGACATGCCGGTGCCGCTGTTGTCCAGGCGGATGAACTTGGTCTTCGGGCCCGCCACGTTGACCACGGGATGGAGGCCGATGGTCTTGGTGACCAC
>CAIYZX010000529.1 GCA_903930745.1 uncultured Chloroflexota bacterium
CTCGCGGAGGCCCCCGCGCACCGCGCCACCCACCACCGCGTCCGCGATCTCCCCGCGGCGGAGCGTCCCAGGGAGCGCCTGGCGATCCGCGGCCCCGGCACCCTCTCGGCCGCGGAGCTCATCGCCGTGGTCTGGGGCACGGGCAGCGGCGGCGCCAGCGCGGTCCAGCTCGCGGAGACGGCCCTCGCGAGGCACGAGAGCGTGGGTGCGCTCGCACGCGCGACGGACGCGGAGCTGGAGTCGCTCCCCGGCGTTGGCCCGGCGAAGGCGGCGCGCCTGGCCGCCGCCTTCGAGCTGGGCAGGCGAAGCGTGGCGGACTGGCCCGCAGGCAGGTGGTCCGTCAGGTCGCCGAGAGACGTCGCGGACAGGCTGCGGATGGAGATGGGCCGCCTGGAGCGCGAGGAGCTCAGGGTCCTCGCCCTCAACGCCAAGAACGTCGTCCAGAAGGTGAGCATCGTCTACGTGGGCAACGTGAGCGCGAGCCTGGTCAGGATCGGCGAGCTCTTCCGGGACGCGGTACGGCTGGACGCGAGCGGCATCGTCCTCGTCCACAACCACCCCAGTGGTGATCCCACCCCGTCCGCGGACGACCTCCACCTCACCGCCGAGGCCATTGCCGCCGGCCGGCTCCTGGACGTGGACGTCCTGGACCACGTGGTCATCGCCCACGACAGCTGGGTCAGCCTGCGCGATCGCGGCATCCCATTCGACCGTCCGGGTGCCGCCCGGGTCGCCTAGCGGCGCGAGCGCTGTTGACGACGTGCGAACGGCCCACCGCCACCATCACCGCTCAGAGCAAGGGTACTCACGACTTCGTCGGTGCCTGGAGTCAACGGAGGACAGAACGGTCACAGAATCGTCACGGCGCACGGATGGACGCCGGTGCGCGCACTCGTAGACTGTTGGTTGTCACGTTCGTGCCGTCTGCCAGGGGAACAACTCGCCATGTCCATGCGCCGTGCCATTTCAGCCATGCTGGTGGCCGCCGCGGTGCTCGTCGCCGCGCTGGTCGTCACCTCGCCGGCCCCGTCCGGCCGCCCCGTCACCCCGGAAGCCCCCAACGGCGGCAACGCCAACGACAACGGTGGCGGCAACGGCAACCAGGGCGTCTCGGGCGACAGGATGGTGATCGCCGAGGCCGTCGCGCACGACGTCTCCCAACCGCTCCGCAAGATCAGCCCGAGCATCACCAAGGGCGAGCGCGGCGAGCGCGACGAGGAGGAGGACGGCGAGAACGGCGAGGTGGTCGCGGATCGCGACCAGCTGCTGGACCCGGCGAAGCCGCGTGGCAAGGACGCGGCAGTCCAGGGCGCGGGCGTGGTCAACACGACCGCCGTCTCGGCCCCAGGCCAGAGCTTCGACGGGCTCACCAACCTCAACGGCGTGCTCCCGCCGGACACCACCGGCGACGTTGGCCCCAACCACTACGTGCAGTGGGTCAACCTCTCCATGGCCGTCTACTCCAAGACCGGCGCGCTCCTCTGGGGACCGTCCAACGGCAACGCGATCTGGTCCGGCTTCGGAGGCGTCTGCTCCACCCGGAACGACGGTGACCCCATCGTCCAGTACGACCAGGCGGCGGACCGCTGGATGATCGCCCAGTTCTCGGTGCCCGGTGGCGCGTCCGGCTACCACGAGTGCATCGCGGTCTCCCAGACCGGGGATCCCACCGGCGCCTGGTACCGCTACGACTTCCTCTACAGCTCCACGCTCATGAACGACTACCCGCACTTCGGCGTCTGGCCGGACGGGTACTACATGACCGTCAACCAGTTCAAGAACGGCCTCAGCTGGGCCGGCCAGGGCGTGGCCGTCTTCGAGCGCGACAGGATGCTCGCGGGCCAGACCGCCCGGATGGTGATGCTGGACCTCAACACGGTCGATCCCAAATTGGGCGGCATGCTCCCGGCGGACTGGGACGGCACCACGGCCCCGCCGGCCGGCGCCCCCAACCCGTTCGCCATCTTCGACGACGACGCCTGGGCCTACTCCCCGGACCAGGTCCAGGTCTGGAACTTCCACGTTGACTGGACCAACACCGCCGCCTCCACCTTCACGAAGAGCGTGGCCCTCCCGGTGGCGTCCTTCGACTCCGACATGTGCGCCTACGCGCGCAACTGCATCGCGCAGAGCGGCACCACCACCAAGGTGGACGCGTTGTCCGACCGGCTGATGTACCGGCTCCAGTACCGCAACTTCGGCGACCACCAGGCGCTGGTGATGAACCACACCGTGGACGTCACCGGCACGGACCGGGCGGGCATCCGCTGGTACGAGCTCCGCAACACCGGCACGGGCTGGTCCGTGTACCAGCAGAGCACGTACTCGCCGGACGCCACCAACCGCTGGGTCGGCTCCATCGCCATGAACGGCAAGGGCGGCATCGGCCTCGGCTACTCCGCCTCGTCCGCCTCCATGTACCCCGCGATCCGCTACACCGGCCGCGTGGCCACGGACCCGCTCAACACCATGGCCCAGGGCGAGGGCACGATCGTCAACGGCACCGGCGCGCAGACGCACACCGCCGGCCGCTGGGGCGACTACTCCACGCTCTCGGTTGACCCCGTGGACGACTGCACGTTCTGGTACACCGGCGAGTACGTGAAG
This sequence comes from uncultured Chloroflexota bacterium, assembly GCA_903930745.1. Lineage (GTDB taxonomy): Bacteria > Chloroflexota > Limnocylindria > Limnocylindrales > CSP1-4 > CAIXZV01. The sequence goes on from CAIYZX010000529.1 coordinate 2,608, forward strand.
ACCACCGGCAGCGCGCCGTGGGTCACCCGGATCGGCTCGTTCCAGCTGCCGGACTGCGTCTCCACGCCGCCCACCACCGGCAACATCGCCGGCAAGGTCATCGACAGCATCACGTCCGCGGCCGTCTCCGGCGCCACGGTCACGCTCAACAGCTCCACCACCGCCACCACGGACGCCAGCGGCAACTACAGCTTCAGCGCCCTGGCCCCGGACACCACGTACACCATCACGGTCTCCAAGACCGGCTACACGTCACAGACCAGCGGCGCCCTCACCGTGACCGCGGGCTCCACCACCACGGCGAACATCTCGCTCGTGGCGCTGCCCATCACCAACCTGGGCCCGCTGAACCCCACCACCTATGCAGCCGTCACCACGGCCGGCGACAAGAACGGCTACGAGGGGACGCCAGCGAACCTGCTCGCCATCGACGGCCTGTGGGCGACCGATGCGAACAGCGGCTCGCAGAACAACACCAGCTGCACCTCGGCGGCCCGTGACGCGGAGATCCTCTCCGGCTACGGCGTCCCGGTTCCGGCGGGCAGCACCGTCAAGGGAATCACGGTGAAGCTGACGGCCAAGGCCAGCACCACCACCGGCTCGCCGAAGATCTGCGTCCTCCTGAGCCCGGACAACGGCATCACGTGGACGGCCGCCCAGACCACCGCCACGCTGGGCACGGCAACGGCCGGCCTCAGCTACACGCTGGGCTCCACGACCAACACCTGGGGCCGTACCTGGACGTCGGGGCAGCTGGCCAACGGCAGCTTCCTCGTCCGCGTGGTGGACATCGCGTCCTCCACGAAGGTCACCTTCTCCCTGGACGGCGTCACGGTGCAGGTCACGTACCAGTAGGCCGCTCCCCGCTCCAAGCACATGGCGACGGCCGCTCCGGGCAACCGGGGCGGCCGTCGCGATTCCCCGCCATGGCGCGTATTCCCGGTGCTACCGTGCCCGGATGGAGCGCACCTTCCAGGTTGACCTGCACGGCCTCGTTGACCTGCTGTCAGAGCACCTCTACAGCAGCCCGCGCGTCTTCGTCCGAGAGCTGCTCCAGAACGCCGTGGATGCGATCACCGCGCGGCGCGCACTGGACCCGGATCACCGGGGCGCCATCGCCATCGAGCTGATCCCGGAGACGCCGCAGCACACGGCCACGCTCGTGGTCACAGACGACGGCATCGGCCTCTCCCAGCAGGACGCCGAGACGTTTCTTGCCACCATCGGCCGCAGCTCCAAGCGCGACGCCATCGGCCACCTCCGGCGCGAGTTCCTGGGGCAGTTCGGCATCGGCCTGCTGTCCTGCTTCACCGTCTCGGACGAGATCGTGGTGGTCAGCCGGTCCGCCGCGGGCGGGAGCGCCGTTGAGTGGCGCGGGCGCCAGGACGGGACGTACACGGTGCGCGAGATCGAGGCGGAGATCGCCGTCGGCACGCGCGTGTACCTGCGGGCGCGCGAGGACTCAGGCGAATGGTTCCTGCCGGAGACCATCCGGGAGCTGATCGCCCACTTCGGCGAGTTCCTCCCCGTGCCCGCGACGTTCCGCGTCGAGGGCGGGGGACCCGCCACAGCCACCGCAGCCACCGACACCGTCACCGGCGCACCGTTCCCCTGGGAGATCGAGGACCCGGTGGACGAGCTCCGCCAGCGCCGCCTGGTGCAGGACGCCGAGACACGCCTGGGCGCCGCCGTCCTGGACGTCGTCCCGCTGCAGTCCGCCGCGGGCGGCATCCGCGGCCTGGGCTACATCCTCGGGGGCTCCATCAGCCCCGTCGCCCGCCCGGCACACCGCGTCTACCTCAAGCGGATGCTCCTGGGCGAGCAGGTGGAGCACCTGCTGCCGGACTGGGCCTTCTTCGTCCGCGCCATGGTGGACACCACGGAGCTCGCCCCCACCGCGTCCCGCGAGCAGCTGTACGAGGACGGTCTCCTGGACGCCACCCGGGAGGAGCTGGGCCAGGCGCTCCGTGACGCGCTCCTCGCCATGGCCGAGACGGACCCGGATCGCCTCCGGCGCATCGTGGACGTGCACTACCTGGGCCTCAAGGCCCTCGCGGTCCACGACGACGAGTTCCTTGCCCTCTTCGCGGACTGGCTTCCGGTGGAGACGGCGCGTGGCCGGATGACGCTTGGCCACCTGCGCCGGAGCGGCGCCAGGCTCCGGTACACCAGGAACCACGCCGACTTCCAGCAGCTGGCCCAGGTGGACGCAGCCCGCGACGCCGCGGTGGTGGACGGCGGTCTCGTCTACGACGCCGAGCTGGTATCGCGGCTCCCTGCCATCTTCCCCGACGTGACGGCCGAGGTGGTGGACGCAACGGACTTCATCGAGGGGTTCGAGGCGCCGGCGCCGGACGACCGGTTCGCGGCGGAACGCCTGCTCGGAGCGGCGACGGCGGTCCTGGCCCCTTTCGACTGCGACCCCGAGATCCGCACGTTCCAGCCGGCCTCGCTGCCCAGCCTGCTGAGCACGCCCGATGCCGCCCTCTTCCGGAGCCAGCTCTCGAGGTCCCGCAAGGACGCTTCGCCGCTCTGGGCCTCCATCCTCGACGACCTGGCCACCACGGCGCCCGAAGGACGCTCGCAGCTCTGCTTCAACCTGGCGAACCCGATGGTCCAGCGCGTCGCCGCGCTCCGGGACCCACAGGCGCTGGCCGCCACGGTGGGGATCATGTACGTCCAGGCGATGCTGTTGGGCCGCCACCCGGTGGGCGATCGCGAGCTTGGCCTGATGAGCGATGCTGTGGGCCACCTCCTGGACTGGTCCGTGCCGGACGGCGGCACCCGCTGATGCCCAGCCTTCGCGCCGACGTGACCCGCCTGCGGTCGCAGGCTCGAGAGACGCCGCACGGCCCCGCGCAGATCGCCGTCCTGGAGGAGGCAACGGCGCTGGCGGACCGGTCTGGCGACGAGGAGCTGGCGACCGACGTCCGCCTGCAGCTGTCCGAGGCGACCATGTTCGGCGGGGCGCCGGACCGGTCCATCGCCACGTTCGCCTGGCTGCTGGCCGCGCTGGACCGGGACCCTGCGGGCCGCCGGTCGTGGGCGATCATCTGGCAGTACAAGTGGGCGATCAGCAACCTGGTGGACTTCGCCGAGATCCCCCTGGCCCAGATCCGGGCGGCCATCGACGACTTCGAGGCCAGGGCCCGGCGCCTGGGCGGCGGCCATCGGGCGGCGCTCAAGATGCGAGCGGCGCTGGCCCGGGACATCGGCGACACCGCGGGCCTCCGCGACGGCTTCACCGCCTGGCAGCAGAGCCCGCGCGACAACCTGACCGACTGTTCCGCATGCGACCGGCACGCGGCGGTGGAGCACCAGCTGGCCCTGGGCAGGCCGGCGCGGGCGCTTCGCGAGGCCCAGCCCATCATCGACGGCAAGAGCCGGTGCGCGGAGGTGCCCCACGAGACGTTCCCGCTGCTGCTGGCCCCGCTGCGTGAGGCCGGCGAGGCGGAGCTCGCGGACCAGCTGGCCAAGCGGGGCTACGAGCTCGTGAAGGGCAACCCGGAGTTCCTGGTCTCCGTGGGCCGCCTCCTGGGCGACCGGGCGGACACGCTGGCGCTCGGCCGGGCGTGGGACATGTTCGAACGCCACCTGCCGTGGCTCGTGGAGCAGCGCGCCGGCAGACGCCAGCTCCTGTTCCTCCTGGACGCACGCCGGTTCCTGGCAACCTACGCCGCAATCGGGGGCGAGGACGATGCGCCGGTGCGCGTGCCCGCGGGCTTCCTGGGTCCCGAACCGGGCCGGCCTGCCATCCGCGAGGTGACCGTGGAGGTGGACCGCCGCCTGGACGCACTGGTCCCGGCCTTC
>CAIYZX010000530.1 GCA_903930745.1 uncultured Chloroflexota bacterium
CGGACGATGTCGTCCAGGAGCAGGATGGGGGCGCTGGCGAGATCCGCAGGGAGCAGGTCCGGGCGCCAGGCGAGAGTCTCGGCCTCCTCGGACGGAAGGCGGGCAAGGGGCGGCGGCGGGGCGAGCTTGGCCTCCGGGGCGTCTGCGATGCGGGCCAGGAGCCCGGGAACGGGGACCAGCCGCGGGCGCGTGGCTGCGAGCGCATGCAGGAGCGCCAGGCACGGCTCGTTGAGAGAGCCCGCGAGGTGGCCCGGGAGCGGGATCGCGACGACGACTGGGACGGAACCGGAAGCGGAAGCACCGGGCGCGGGAGTGGCATCGAACCACCGGTCCAGCGCGGGACCGGCGAGCGCCAGCACGGAAGCCAGCGCCTCGGGATCGCCGGCACGGAACGCGCGCGCGAGATCATGCAACGGGGACGCGCCCGCGCGCGCGAACGAGGAGAACGAGACGACCTCGGGACGCAGGGGCGCGGACATGGCCGGAGGATACGACCGCTACGGGCACAGGGCGCCGGACTGTCGCCAGGCTGTGCCGGACGCCGGGTCAACGGGTGTACGCTGCGCCGTTGCCGAGACGGGGGACGCCGGACCACTTCCTCACCAACCCGTCCCATGAGCGGACCAAGTCCTTCCTGGCGAAGATCCTGTGAGCGAGACCACCATTCCTGCTGCAGCCCCCTCCGACACCCCGGCCGGCGCACCCGGCTCCGGCCCCGAGCGCATCGTCATCCTCGCCGATGGCCAGCTGACCTTCGGCGACGCGAAGACCGCCTTCGGCGTCATCCGGTACGGCCTGGACCGCGTGGTCGCGGTCATCGACCGGGCGAACGCCGGGCGCTCCATCTCCGAGTGGATCGCCACCCCGTACGAGGTGCCGGTCCTGGCGACGCTCGAGGAGGCGCTGGCGCTGGAGCCCGCGCCCACGGTGCTGCTCATCGGCATCGCGCCCACGGGCGGTGCGCTTCCGCCCGCCTGGCGATCGCTACTTGTGACCGCGATGGGCGCCGGGCTCTCCGTCCGCTCCGGGCTGCACACGTTCCTGGGTGATGACGCCGAGCTGGCCGCCGCCGCTGCCGCGAACGGGGTCACGATCACGGACTACCGCCGGCCGCCGGAGCGGCGCGATTGCGCCATCGGCCGCCGGCACGCCCCGGGCAAGCGGGTGATCCTCGCGGTTGGCTCGGACTGCGCGGTGGGCAAGATGTCCGTCTCGCTGGAGCTGGTCCGCGCCGCCGCAGCCGATGGGGTGCGCCCCGTCTTCGTGCCCACGGGCCAGACCGGCATGATGATCGCCGGCTGGGGCGTGGCCGTTGACCGCCTGATCTCCGACTTTCTCAACGGCACCGTGGAGTGGCTGGTGGAGGACGGCGAGGCGCGCGGCGACTGGCTGTTCGTGGAGGGGCAGGGGTCCATCGACCACCCGGCCTACTCGTCCGTCACGCTGGGCCTGATCCACGGGGCCACGCCCCACGCGATGGTCCTGGTCCACAAGCCGGGCCTGGGCGACCACGACTTCACGCACGTCCCGGACCGCGTCTTCCCGCTGGCGCCGCTGCCGTACCTCGTGGACCTCCACGAGCGGATCGCCTCCTGCGTGGCACCGTCCCGCGTGGTGGCCGTGGCGCTGAACACCTCGCTGATCGCGGATCCGGACGAGGCGCGCCGGGTGATCGCCGCCACGGAGGCCGAGACCGGGCTCCCCTGCGATGACCCGTTCCGCTTCGGCCCTGAGCGGCTCTGGCCGCGCGTCCGCGCCGCGGTTGAGGCGCTCCCCTGGGTGTCCGCCCCCTAGCTCCGGCTCAGGCGCCCGCGACGCGGCGGCCTCGCTGCACCCCGCGACGCGGCGGCCTCGCTGCACCCCGCCAGGCGGCTCGCGCCCCCGCCACCTCGCTCATCTGCCCGCCTGGCGGGCAACCCAGCCGACGCCCCGGCGATCCTGCATCTCCACGCGGGCAGAATCTGCACACGGGCCCCGAACCGGTCGGATCTGCATCCCGAAGCGGGCAGGAATGCACCTCCGCCGGGCAGGTGGCCCGCCCGGCGGGCACCACGGGCGACGAGCAGAAGCCGGCGGTTACGCGATCTCGATGTGCGCCGTGGCGAGGGCCAGCAGGCGGACCGCCGCGTCAGCCGCCTCGGGGGTGATGGCGGCAACCATCGCAGCGGGATCGTCGCGGTACGGGCCGCCGTCACCCAGCACTGTCTGACCAAAGGTCAGCGCATCGTGGGCGGGCGTGAGGGCCTCCGAGCCGTACAGCGCTGCGAGATCCGCATCGTTGACGGAGGCCCCGATGTCGGCTGCAAGGTTGATCGCGTTGAGGGCCTGCGCGCAGGACGACTGGTCAGCCTCACGATCCGGGCGGGCGAACCAGGCGGATGCGGCGTCCAGGTCGAACGTCGCGGCCTTGGCCGCAAGGATGCCCTCGAGCGAAGCTGGGTCGAGCTGCGTCACCGCGGGCGGCAAGTAGGCCTCCGGCTCCGAGGCGAGCGCGGCGACGAGCGCATCTGGTGACGGGAAGAGGGGGATGACGCCCCCGCGGACGAGGAGGAGATCGGGGTCGCCATCGAACCAGAGCGACCAGCCATGGATGCCTGCGGCGGTAATGCGGACCGGCCAGACGCCGAGCCGCTCGCAGAGGCGATCCCCCGGCTCCCTCATGTCCAGGCGCCCGCGACGCCTCGGCCGCTCACCAGGGTCGCGAGGACGCGGGCCTCCAGCAGGGACGCCGGGCCGTCCACGAACGGGTCCGCGGACAGGACCACCAGGTCCGCGGGGGCGCCCACGCGCAGGGAGCCCGCCACGGACTCCAGGCCGGCCGCCCAGGCGGCGTCGCGGGTGGCGTGGGTCCACGCCTCCTCCATCGGCAGGGCGTAGTGCGGCAGGAAGGCCGGGGTGCCCGCGGTGATCGCGGAGAGCCGGGTGGTGGCCACGTAGAGGTTGCGGAGCGGCGGGTACGGGGCGGTGGGCGCGTCCGTCCCGAAGGCCAGCACGGCGCCCGCGTCGCGCATCTCCGGCCAGGCGAAGCCTCGATCCGCGCGGTGGTCGCCCAGCTGCGCCACCCAGTTGGGCATGATCGCCGGGTCTGCGTGGACCGGCTGCATCGAGGCGGTCACGCCCAGGGCGGCGAGGCGCCCGATCTCCACCGGGTCCGTGTACTCCAGGTGCTCGATGCGGTGGCGGCGCGGCCGCGGCCCGTTGACGGCCACCGCGTGCTCCAGGACGTCCAGCGCCACGCGGATCGCCCGGTCGCCGATGGCGTGGAGCGCGATCTGCAGACCCGCGGCATCGGCGGCGGCCACCACGGGCGCCAGCGCCTCGTACTCCCAGATGGGCGCCGGGTCCGCACCGTTCGCGTAGGGGCGGAGGAGCGCGGCGGTGCACCCGTCGATCGTCCCGTCCACCGCGATCTTGATCCCCACCACGCGGAAGCGGTCGCCGTCGTGGAGGCGGGCCAGCTCCGCGGCACGGGCGACGCCGGCGAGGTGCTCCTCGGGCGTTCCCGGCCGCTCGATCATCCAGTGCCCGGTCATCCGCAGGTCCAGCGTGCCGGCGTCGCGGGCGCGGACCAGGGCGGCGAGGCCTGGCTCATCGAGCATCATGTCCACCGCGGTGGTGACCCCGGCGGCGTTGTACGCGGCGATGGCGGCGGCGAGGGCGCGATCGTGATCGGCGGCGGACCGGACGGACGCGAGGTACGGCCAGACGATGCCGAAGGACGCGGTCTCCTCCAGGAGCCCGGTGGCCACGCCGTGCTCGTCGCGGGCGATACGGCCGCCCTCTGGATCAGGCGTCTGGTCCGTGATCCCCAGCTCCGCGAGCGCCGCGGTGTTGACCCAGGCGAAGTGGTAGTCGTTGCAGTCGAGATAGACGGGCCTGTCCGCGATGACGGCGTCCAGCATCTGGCGCGTGGGGCGGCCGCCCGGGACCTGGCTGAAGAGCCAGCCCTGGCCCATGACCCGGGGCTCGTCCGGGTTGGCGGCGGCCCAGGCGAGGAGGCGCTGCTGGATCTCGTCCAGGCCCGTCGCATCCGTGAGGTGCGCCTGGAGCTCCGCGTAGCCGGTGAGCAGGATGTGGACGTGGGCGTCCACGAACCCGGGGGCGATCAGCCGGCCCGGGGC
>CAIYZX010000531.1 GCA_903930745.1 uncultured Chloroflexota bacterium
GGCCCCCGCCACTGCCGCCCCGGCCACGACGGCACCCACCGAGGCCCCCACGCCCAGCCCTGTCCCCGCGTTCCCGGTCACCCTGACCGATGACGAGGGCACCGCGGTCACCATCCCGGCCGAGCCGCAGCGCATCGTCAGCCTCACGCCCGCCGCCACCGAGACGCTCTTCGCGCTGGGCGTTGGTGACCGCGTCGTGGGCAAGGCGCAGGACATCATGCTGTTCCCGCCCGAGGCCGAGTCCGTCCCGGACTTCGAGGCCTTCGACGGCTCCGCCATCGTGGTGGACACCGAGAAGATCGTGGCCGCGAAGACGGACCTCGTCATCGCCGGCGGCAACTACCTGACCCCGCCCGAGGCGATCACGAAGATCCGCTCCCTGGGCATCCCCGTCGTCGTGGTGTACGCGTCCACGGTGGACAAGGTCTTCACGGACATCGAGCTCATCGGCCAGGCCACCGGCGCCACCGAGGCCGCGACCGCGATGACCACCTACATGCGCGACCAGTTCAAGGCCATCGCGGATGCCGTGGCCGGCCAGCCGAAGCCGCGCGTCTACTACGAGATCGACGCGACGGGCGGCTACTGGACCGCGTCCGACAAGAGCTTCCTCGCCGAGATGATCCAGCTGGCCGGTGGCGAGCCCATCACCACGGGCTCCCCGGACAAGTACGACATCGCCGCCGAGCGCCTGATCGCCGCGGACCCCGAGGTCATCCTCCTCGCGGACGCCGCGTGGGGCGTGAAGGCCGAGGACGTGGCCAAGCGCGCGGGCTGGAAGGTCCTGACCGCGGTGAAGAACAACGCGATCCTCGCGATCGACGACACCACGATCTCCCGCCCCGGCCCCCGCATCATCGGCGGCCTCGCCATCCTCGCCGCGGCGATCCATGCGGACGCCACCATCCCCGCCGTCTCCCCGGTGCCGGCCGTCCCGTGACGGGCATGGCGGCGGCGCTCCACGGACCGGGCCCGGGGCTCGCGACCGCGTCACGGACGCGGGACCGGCGCCTCTGGCTGGTCACGGGCGGGCTCGTCGTGCTGGTGATCGGCCTCGTGCTGGGCATCGCGCTCGGCACCGTGGCCATCCCGTACGGCGACACCGTCGCCATCATCATCGACGGCATCTTCGGCACGAAGCTCTCCACGGCCGACCCGGCCCTCGCCACCATCGTCTGGGACCTGCGCATGCCGCGGGTCCTGGTCGCGGTGACGGTGGGGGCCGGGCTGTCCGTCGCCGGGGCCACCTTCCAGGGGCTCCTGCGCAACCCGCTCGCGGACCCGTACGTGCTGGGCACGGCATCTGGCGCCGCGCTGGGCGCCGCCATCGGCGTCCTCATCCCGATCCGCGTGATGATCGCGGGCTTCGGGCTCATCCAGGCGCTGGCGTTCACCGGCGCGCTGCTGTCCGTCACGGTGGTGTACCGGCTGTCCCGAGTGGGCGGCCTCTCGCCGCTGACCGGCCTGCTCCTCACCGGGTACGCCGTGGCCTCGCTGCTGGCCGCCGGCCTCACGATGGCGATGTACCTCTCCGGCACCGCCCTGCGCCAGATCTTCACGTACCTCCTGGGCTCCTTCGAGCAGGCGACGTGGGAGCAGGTGCTGGCCGCCGCGCCGCTGGTCATCGGCGGATCGCTGCTGGTGATGACCCGCTCGCGCACGCTCAACGCGCTCCTGCTGGGCGAGGAGACCGCCGCGCACCTGGGCATCAACGTCCCGCGGGAGCGCGCGATCCTCCTGGCGCTCGCC
>CAIYZX010000532.1 GCA_903930745.1 uncultured Chloroflexota bacterium
GCCTCCGTTGCCGGGGCCGCCGTGGGGCTGGAGCTGCCACCGCACGCCGCGAGCACGGCACCCGCGCCCAGCATGCCCGACGCCGCCAGGAAGCTGCGCCGCGGCACGCGGTTCATCGCCGCGCGCCGCAGGATGTCGTCGAGGTTCTGTGCCATGTCCGTGTCCTCCTCCTCAGGGGCGAGTGGGGCCGCCGCGCTGCGTGTCAGGCGACGAGGATCAGGTTCGCCGAGTCCTCCCAGCTGATGACCACCGCGTCACCCGGTCCAGGCCCGGCGCCCGTGGCGGTTCCGCTGGCGTTCTGCCTCCGCACCACGACCTCGCCGGCGGCGTCTGTCGTGACCCGGAACTCCGTCTGCTCGCCGAGGTACGTGCCCTGGTGGACGCGTCCCTCGATCCGGTTCCAGCCCGCCTCGACGGGCTCCGTGGCGCCCACGGGCTCCACGCGCATGCGCTCGGGTCGCACGGCGACGATGACGTGCTGCCCGATGGTGGGATGGGCGGCGGGATCCGTCACCAGCCCGGTGAGGCGGAGCCCTCGCTCTGTGGTCACGACGGCTCGTCCGGTCACCGGGTCATGCTCCGCGAGCTGCCCGTCAATGGGATTGGAGACGCCGATGAAGTTGGCGACGAAGCGGTTCACCGGGCGCTCGTAGAGCTCCGCCGGTGCTCCCTGCTGCTGGATGCGGCCATGGTGCATGACGACGATGACGTCGCTCATGGTCAGGGCCTCCTCCTGGTCGTGCGTCACGTAGACGAACGTGATGCCAACCTCCTGCTGCAGCGCCTTGAGCTCCAGCTGCATCTCCTTGCGGAGCTTGAGATCCAGGGCGCCCAGCGGCTCGTCCAGGAGCAGCACCGTGGGGTGATTGACCAGGGCGCGGGCCAGGGCCACACGCTGCTGCTGGCCGCCGGAGAGCTCCCAGGTGCGCCGGCGCTCGTACCCGCCCAGGCGCACGAGCTCCAGGGCCTCGCCAACCCGGCGGGTCTCATCCGCCTTGGACGTCTTCTTCTGGCGTAGGCCGTAGCCCACGTTCCGGGCAACGTCCATGTGCGGGAACAGGGCGTAGTGCTGGAAGACCGTGTTGACGTTGCGCCGGTACGGCGGGATGCCGGCCACAGGCTCGCCGGCGAGGTAGATCTCGCCGCTGGTGGGCTGCTCGAAGCCCGCGATCATCCGCAGGGTGGTGGTCTTGCCGCAGCCGGACGGCCCAAGGAACGAGTAGAAGGAGCCGCGCTCCACGGCCAGGTCCATCTCGTCCACCGCGACCACGTCGCCGAACCGCTTCGTCACGCCGGAGATGCGCACGTCAGGCTGCTCGCTCCCGCCGTGGGTGCGGGCGACGGTGGAGGTGGGCTCAGCGTTCGCCTGGGTGGTCAAGCGGCGGTCCTCGGGCTCCGGGGTACTGGGTCGGGTCCAGCGGTCGCGTAAGGGTACGAATCATGAGGCGCGAGCGTCAATGCGTTCCGCGTGGTGCGCGGTGCCGTGGCACGCGCCTCCTAGAATGGCCCGATGCACGTCGTGATCATGGCCGGCGGTGGGGGCACCCGGCTCCGCCCCCTCAGCACCGCCGAGCGGCCGAAGCCGTTCCTGCCTCTCCTCCCCACGGGCGAGACCCTGCTCCAGCGCACGGTGCGCCGGCTGCTTGGCCCGGAGCTCCCGCTGGCGCCCGGCGCCATCTCCGTGGTGGCCTCTGCGGCCTACGAGCCGCTGGTCCGCGCCCAGGTCCCCGATGCCGCGGTCCTCGTTGAGCCGCTGGCGCGCAACACCGCGGCGGCCATCGCCCTTGCCGCGTACGGCCTCGCAGCCACCGACGACGAGGTCATGGTGGTCCTGCCGGCGGACCACC
>CAIYZX010000533.1 GCA_903930745.1 uncultured Chloroflexota bacterium
CACCGCCACCAGCGCGCCGAACAGCGACGCGTACCCCACGAGCCGCGGCGCGATGAACGCGAACAGCTGCGTGAACAGCGCGATCGACAGGCCCGCGAAGAGTGCCGGTGCACGGATCGCCCGGACCGGGACGCGCAGCGGCGGCACGAACCGGTAGACCAGGGCCACGCCAACCACGAAGACCACGAAGAGCCCCGCGGGCGAGACCGGGGCGAAGACCGCCCGGAGCCAGCCCTGCGGCTGCAGTGTGGCCGGCAGCAGCTCCAGGAGCGCGCCCACCGCTGATGCGACAGAGACCAGCGCGATCGGCAGCGCAACGAGGCCCATGCTCAGCGCGATGCCGCGGGCTCCGCGGACCAGCTCGTTGCGTGCCCGGTCCACCCGGAAGATGCGCGTGAGCGCCACGTCCAGCGCCGCGTAGAACCGGCTGGAGCCCCAGAGCAGGCCCACCACCGCCACGATTCCCGTGGGCACGGCACCGCTGGAGACCTGGTCGAACGCATCGCCGGCGATGGACTCCAGGGGCGGGAACGCGGTCCGGATCAGCGACACGATCTGGGCGCGCACCTCCGGGTCGTCCACCACGACGCCCACGGCGGACAACACGAGGAGGAGACCCGGCACCAGCGCGAAGAGCGCGGAGTACGCGAGGCCGTTCGCGGCGATGCCGCCACCCGCGATGTCGTACGCGGTCAGGACCGCCGTCACGGTGCGCGCCGGGCCGGTGCCCGCCACCCGCTCCACGAACGGCACCACGCGGTGCCAGAGGCGGGCCGCGCGTGAAGGCTCGGCGCCGGTCACCGGGCGGTCAGCCCAGGTCCTCGAAGAGGACCGTCTGCTGCTCCTCCCCGTCCCGTGCGGCGTGGCGCGGCGGGACCAGGAGCGCCCGCAGGTCGTGCCGGCGGACATAGCGGCGCCCGCCCAGCTTGATGCTCGCGAGCTTGCCCTCGCGCGCCCATCCGCCGATCGTCTCCGCGGTGAAGTGGATGTTCGCGGCGGCCAGGATCTCCGACGCCTCGGCGAGCGTGATCCAGTCGGCGGCCGCGGGCATCGGAGGGTCCTCCCGTCAGTCCGACGAGGCCGGCGAGGGCGACCCGCCGGAGTCCGGAGAGGAGGTTGAGGCGGGCGATCCGCCGTCCGACGAGGACGAGGACGAGGCGCTCGACGGCGTGGCCGCCGACGGGCTGTTCGCCGCCTTCGTGCCGCTCGAGGACCCGCCGCGGTCCTTCTTCGCCCAGCCGGAGCCCTTGTAGTGGATGGCGGGCGGGGCGAACTGCTTGCGCATCGTCCCCTCCGCGCCGCACGACGGGCAGAAGTGCGGGCCCGGGTCGTTGATCCCGTGGAGGATGTCGGCGCGATGGTCGCAGGAGGTGCAGACGTAGTCGTAGATGGGCATGGGGCTCGCAGTGGTGGTTGGACGGGTCAGCCGCGGAGCAGCCGCATCCCGCACTTGGGACAGTAGAACGCGCGGTCATGCCCGGAGGCAAACCCGCAGTGAGCGCAGACCAGGCCGCCGCGGCCGCCGGCGGGCACCGGGCGGTCCAGGGCCATCAGGCCCATCGCGTGGCGGTTGGCCAGGATGTTGGCGAGGAGCGCGGAGAGCAGGCGCTGGCCGATCCGGTCCGTGTCGCCACGGACGCCACGGCCGCCCCACCCAACCACGGCACGGACGATCAGGTCACCCGTCGCCTCGTCCCAGTGGGACGCAACGCCGCCCACGACGGCGCTGTACTCCGGGTACCCGGACGTGTCCACCTCGCCGTCCAGCAGGGCACAGGCAAGCGTGTCGAAGCCCATGTCCAGCGCGTCGATGGACTCCAGCACGTGGAGCGCGTGCCGGGTCACCGGGGAGAGCTGGTGGCGGGCGTTGAGCCAGGCAAGGGCCGCATCGGGGCGCACGATCTGGGGCACCGCGGAGGCGTACTCCACGGGGAGCGGGTCCACGACCTCGATGGGGTTGCGCGTGATGCCCGTGAGCATCATCGGCAGCTCCTCGGCCCAGTTGGAGCCGCCGCGCATGCGGACACCCTCGCTGCTCTTGCCCGCGTAGTAGAGCTTGAGCACGTAGTCCTGGGCGATCGCCTCCTCCGCGACCACGGGGGTCACGGGAGCGGGCGCGGGCTGCTGGCCCTTCTGGTTGTCACCGTCGCCGCGGCGCTTCAGGAACTCGAGGGGCACGACGTCCTCCGGTCGGCGGGCCTGCTGGCTGCGTGGATCGTATACCAGCAGGCCCCGTGGCTCGATGACCCTATCGGCCCAGTCGCTCGCGGAGACGGTTCACCTGGTCGGCGAGCTCGGCTTCGCGGGCGCGGGCGCCCTCCACCACCGCGGGCGGCGCCTTGGCGGTGAAGGACTCGTTGGAGAGCCGGGCACGGGCGGCCTCGAGGAGACGCTCGGCATCGGCCAGCTCCTTCTCCAGGCGTGCCCTGTCCGCCTCGGCGGCGGCCGGATCGGCGGTGGCGCCGGTGCCCACGATGGCCTCCGCGGGACCCGCGATGACCGCGAGGCCGGCGGCGGCACCGGGGATCCCGTGCAGCGCGTCGCGGGTGGCGTGGGCCACGAGCGGCTTGGCGCGGGCGAGCCGCTCCAGGGCGGGCCGCAGCGCCTCGAGCGCAGAAGCCAGCGAGGCCTCCACGAAGACGTCCAGCGGGAGCCACTGCGCAGGCTCGATCTTGGCGTCCGCCCGCGCGTTGCGGACGGCCCGGACCAGCTCGACGAGCGCACCCACCTCGGCCTCGGCCGCCTCGTCGCGCGCGCCGGCCGCAGGCCAGGACGCCACGATCAGCAGCTCCGGGTCATCGGCGCGGTGCGGAATCGCCGCCCAGAGGCGCTCCGTGATGAACGGCATCACCGGGTGGAGCAGGCGCACGTACGTGTCCAGCGCCTCGACGAGCGCCCACCAGGTGGCCTCGCGCTCCGCGTCCGGCAGCGACGTGTCGGACAGGCGCACCTTCGCAAGCTCGATGCCCCAGTCGCAGTACTCGGACCAGATCGCGTCGTACAGTTCGCGGGTGACCTCGCCGAAGGCGTAGTCCGCCATGGACGCATCGACCGCCGCAACGGTGGCCGAGGCGCGCGAGAGGATCCAGCGCTCCGCGGGGCCCAGCAGGGCCGGGTCCGGGGCCACGCGCGGTGCGTCCTCCGCGATGGACGCCGGGCGGGCGCCCAGCACGTACCGCGTGGCGTTCCAGAGCTTGTTCGCGAAGTTGCGGGCGTTCTCCACCTTCGCCGTGCCGAAGCGCTGGTCGTTGCCGGGGGTGGCGCCGTGGACCAGGGCGAAGCGGAGCGCGTCGGCACCCAGCTCGTCGATGGTGGCGAGCGGGTCCACCACGTTGCCCTTGGTCTTCGACATCTTCTGGCCGTACGGGTCCCGGATGAGGCCGGACAGGTAGACCGTGTGGAACGGGATGTCGTCCAGGAGGCCGATGCCCAGCATCATCATCCGGGCGACCCAGAAGAACAGGATGTCGTAGCCCGTCTCCATGACGGAGCCCGGGTAGAACCGAGCCACATCGGTGGTGTCGTCCGGCCAGCCCAGCGTGGAGAACGGCCACAGGCCGCTGCTGAACCACGTGTCGAAGATGTCGTTGTCGCGGGTCAGGTCCGCCGCCGGGCGGGCGCAGACCTCGCAGGCGTCCGGGCCGTCGATCTCCGCCGAGACCGTGGCGTGCCCGTCCGGGCAGTACCAGGCCGGGATCCGGTGGCCCCACCAGAGCTGGCGCGAGACGTTCCAGTCCCGGATGTTCGTGAGCCAGTGCTCCCAGACCTTCTCGAACCGCTCCGGGAGGATCTGGGTCTTCCCGCCCCGCGTGGCGGCGAGGGCCGCCTCCGCGAGCGGCGTGGTCTTGATGAACCACTGCGTCTTGAGGCGCGGCTCCACCACGTCGTTGGAGCGCTGGCAGCGGCCGATGACCATCTCGTGGTCCGCCCGGCTCACGAGGTCGCCGATCGCCTCGAGGTCCTCGAGGATCGCCGTGCGCGCCGCGTACCGCTCCAGCCCGTCGTAGCGGGTGCCGGTGTGGGCGACGTGCGCCGCGTCGTCCAGGATCGTGGGCATCGCGAGGCCGTGGCGCTTGCCGGTGGCGTTGTCGTCGTGGTCGTGCGCCGGCGTGATCTTCACGGCGCCGGTGCCGAAGGCCATGTCCACCACGTCGTCCGCGATGACCGGGACGTCGCGGTCCACGAAGGGAATGCGGACCTTGCGACCGATGAGCGCGGCGTAGCGCGGGTCCTCGGGATGGACCGCCACGGCGGTGTCGCCAAGGATCGTCTCGGGGCGGGTGGTGGCCACGGTGATCGTGGCATCGGGATCGGGCTGGCCGGTCGCCTCGTCCACCAGGTGGTAGCGCAGCCGCCAGATGTTGCCGGTCTCCGGC
>CAIYZX010000534.1 GCA_903930745.1 uncultured Chloroflexota bacterium
TGCCCCGCGGGCGGACCCCGGGGTGGCACCGTTGCGTACCAGGCGACGAGACCCGTCCGAAGCAGTGGCGATCGGGACGAGCGGTGCATGCAGCCTGCCGGAACCGGTGGTTCGGACCCGGAGAGGGGCTCCTACCGGCCGCCCCCGGAGCGGACCCCGAACCGGCCGCGGAATGGCCACCGGACGACACCACGAGCACCGGGCGCCTCGCCTCGGGGCCTGCAGCGGAACCCAAGCCCGGGCCCCGCGCGCGCCCGTGCGATAATCCGCGCCGTGACGTCGGACCGAACCGGCTCCTTCGGGCGCTGACCCCGCGGCCTGACCGGCCGGCCGACCACTCACGCGTCTCCCCGAAGGAACGAAGCAGGATCATGACCGAGACCTCCACCTGGGCCACCAAGAAGGGCCTCGCCCAGATGCTCAAGGGCGGCGTCATCATGGACGTCGTCACTCCCGAGCAGGCCAAGATCGCCGAGGACGCAGGCGCCGTCGCCGTCATGGCGCTGGAGCGCGTCCCCTCCGACATCCGCGCCGCGGGCGGCGTCGCGCGCATGTCCGATCCCGAGATGATCATGGGGATCATCGACGCGGTCAGCATCCCGGTCATGGCCAAGGCGCGCATCGGCCACTTCGTCGAGGCGCAGGTCCTTGAGGCCCTGGGCGTGGACTACATCGACGAGTCCGAGGTCCTCACCCCCGCGGACGAGCGCAACCACATCGACAAGCACGCCTTCAAGGTCCCCTACGTGTGCGGCTGCCGAAACCTGGGCGAGGCGCTCCGGAGGATCAACGAGGGCGCGGCCATGATGCGCACCAAGGGCGAGGCCGGCACCGGCAACGTCGTTGAGGCCGTTCACCAGCTGCGCGACGTGCTCGCCGAGATCCGCAGGCTCCAGGGCATGCGCGAGGACGAGCTGTTCGTCGCCGCCAAGGAGCTCCAGGCCCCGTACGAGCTGGTCAAGCAGGTCGCGGCCGAGGGCCGTCTGCCGGTCGTCAACTTCGTCGCGGGTGGCATCTCCACCCCGGCCGACGCGGCGCTCGTGATGCAGCTGGGCGCCGAGGGCGTCTTCGTGGGCTCCGGCATCTTCAAGTCCGAGGATCCGGCCCGCATGGCCAACGCCATCGTCCAGGCCACCACGCACTTCAACGACGCCAAGATCATCGCGCAGGTCTCTCGTGGCCTCGGCGCGCCGATGCGCGGCATCGAGATGAAGGCGATCCCCGAGGCCGAGCGGCTCGCCAGCCGCGGCTGGTAGCCCGAAGGCGGCTGACCTGCGAGGGCAGCCGTTGCGTCCCATGAGGATCGGCGTTCTCGCGCTCCAGGGAGCGTTCGCAGAGCACGTCGCCGCGCTCCGTGCCGTTGGCGCGGAGCCGGTGGAGGTTCGCCTGCCGGAGCACCTGAACGGTGTCCACGGCATCGTGCTGCCCGGCGGCGAGAGCACCACCATGCGCAAGCTGGTGGCCCGATGGGGCCTGCGGCAGCCCATCCTGGACCTCGCCGCCACCGGCGCTCCCGTCTTCGGGACGTGCGCCGGGATGATCATCCTGGCGAACGAGATCGACGGGGGCGAGGAGCCGGTCTTCCCGCTCCTGGACGTGAAGGTGGAGCGCAACGCCTTCGGGCGCCAGCTGGACTCCTTCGAGACGGACCTGCAGATCGCGGACCTGGGCGAGGCGCCCGTGCACGCGGTCTTCATCCGTGCCCCCATCATCGAGCGGGCCGGTCCCGGCGTTGAGGTCCTGGCGAGGATCCCGGACGGGCGCATCGTCGCGGTCCGCGAGGGCAACGTGATCGCCATCTCGTTCCACCCGGAGCTCTCCGGCGAGACCCGCTTCCACCGCCTGGTGGCACGGCTGGCCGAGGAGCACGCGGTGCGGACCGGGGCGGCCGAGGCGGCCGAAGCCAACGACGCGAACGACGCGAACGACGCCGGCGACGCCGGACCGAAGGCGGGGTGACCGAGCCGTGGCCAAGAGCACAGGCAAGGTGCGCGCGGCCCGGCTGACGGACCTCTCCGCCCTGGGCGAGCTCTCGCGCCTGGCCCAGGGGGCAGCCGAGGGGACCCGCAGCCTGGGCCTCCCGGTGAGCGGCCCGCCCATCGGCGCCTTCACCCTCTTCCGTCTCCCGCTGGGTGCCTTCACGCCCCATGACGTCATGTACGTCTTCGACCGCAACGGCTCCATCGCGGGCCTGCTGCGCGTGGAGCGCGAGACCATCCGCGACGAGTGGACCGTGGTGGAGCTGGACGCCATCGGCGACGGCGATGCGGGCGACGTCCGCTTCCGGCTCCTGCAGAACCTGCAGCGCGACGGCGCCAAGCGGGGAGCGGCCCGCTTCCACGTGGCGTGCGCGGACGCGGACGACAACGTTGAGCTGTTCATGCAGGCGGGCTTCGTCCGCTACGGCGACGAGTGCGTCCTGCGCCGGACCCCCGGCACGCCGCTGCCCCCGCCCATGGACGAGGAGATGGCCCACGCCTGCGGCATCCGCGAGTGCACGCCCGCGGACGCCCTCGCGCTGTCCAAGCTGTACGCCGCCATCACGCCGCGGCCCATCCAGCGCCTGGAGGCCTTCCGGCTCCACGACTGGGAGCGCCAGGGCCGCGACTGGCGGGTCCCGCGCTCCTCCCTCGCCCCCATCCTGCGCTTCGCCGATGTCATCGCCTTCGTCCAGGACGCCCCGGGCGGTGGCCGAGATGGCAACAGCATCGACGCGCTGGTCCAGGTGGGCGTGGCGAAGGAGGATCAGCCACACTATCTGAAGGTCATGGCCCGCCCGGACGTGGACATCTCCGCGCTCCTCCGGTACGCCCTCGGCGTCATCGGGGCCCGGGGCGATGCCGCGACCACGCATCGCCAGGGGGTCCTGGCGCCGGTGCGCACGTACGAATCGCCGGTTGACCGCCGGCTCGAGGAGGAGGGCTTCGTCTCGATCGCCTCGGTCACGCTCCTCATGAAGGAAACCCTCGTCCGCGTCGCCGAGCCGCGTCTCGTGCCCGCAGGCGTCCGTTGACGAGCACAGGGAGGCCAGCCACGGTGGGTTCGGGTTCGCAGGATCCCCAGGTTCCAGCCACGCCGCCGGTCCGCCAACAGGCACCTGCGGACGATCTTGGCGTCCTCCTCGCGGCGCTCCCGCCGGAGCTGGTTGCGGCCGTGGCGGCGCTCCCGGACCGGGAGTCCCTCATCGAGATCGTCATGGACCTGGGCCGCCGGCCGGAGGCGCGCCTCCCAGGCTCGGAGGTCACGCTGCTGGACCGCGAGATCACGGACGCGGACATCAGCCACGTCGTGGCGCACATCGGCCACTTCGGTGACGACAACCGCGCGGGCATCGAGCGGACGCTCCACCGCATCTCCGCCATCCGCAACCGGACCGGCAAGATCGTGGGACTCACCCTGCGCATCGGGCGTGCCGTTTACGGGACCATCGAGATCATCGCGGACTTCCTCGAGGCCGGGAAGAGCATCCTGATCATGGGTCGCCCGGGCATCGGCAAGACCACGATGCTCCGCGAGGCGGCGCGCGTGCTGGCGGACGAGCAGCGCAAGCGCGTGGTGGTCGTGGACACCTCCAACGAGATCGCAGGCGACGGCGACATCCCGCACCCGGCCATCGGCAAGGCCCGCCGTATGCAGGTGAAGACGCCGGCGCTGCAGCACGAGGTGATGATCGAGGCGGTGGAGAACCACATGCCGCAGGTCATCGTGATCGACGAGATCGGCACGGAGCTCGAGGCGCAGGCGGCGCGGACCATCGCGGAGCGCGGCGTCCAGCTCATCGGCACCGCGCACGGCAACAACCTGGACAACCTGATGCTCAACCCCACGCTGTCCGACCTCATCGGCGGCATCCAGAGCGTCACCCTGGGCGATGACGAGGCGCGCCGGCGCCGCTCGCAGAAGAGCGTGCTGGAGCGCAAGCAGCCCCCCACGTTCGACGTGATCGTGGAGATCCAGGACCGCGAGAAGGTGCTGGTCCACGCGGACGTGGCCGCCACGGTGGACGCGATGCTGCTGGGCGACCTCGTGAACCCGGAGATGCGCTGGCGTGACGAGGAGGGCGTGCACCGCTCCCAGGCCAGGCCCAAGCCCACGGCCCGCGACGGGTTCGCGGCGCCCGGTGGCCCGGGTTCGCCCGGTGGCCACGGCGGCCCCGGTGGCGACCGGTTCAGCGGCCTCACCGGCCATGGCGCCGGCGCCTGGGGTCGCGAGCCCGGCTGGCGCGGTGGTGCCGGCGGCGCGGGCTCCTCGTACCGGACCGGCGGCTACGCGGGCGAGGACCGGCTCCCGCCGCGGCCCGGGTATCGCCCCGGCCAGTCCGGCGGCTGGCGCACGGATCGTGGCGCCCCA
>CAIYZX010000535.1 GCA_903930745.1 uncultured Chloroflexota bacterium
CGCTCGTGCACCTCGGCCGGGATGCGCACCTCGGCGACCTCGTCGAAGACCTCCGGGGCAACGGTGAGCAGGCCCACGAGCGTGGTGCCGGCCCGGGCGCCCAGCATGACCTGGAGGCTGCGCTCCAGGGTGAACACCTCCGAATCGAACCGGGGGCTGGTGATGACGTCCGTGAGGAGGTCCTCGACATTGTCGAGGCTCGCGGGGTCAAGGGCGTTGGCGAGGTGGGAGATCTCCTCCTTGAAGAGGAACTTCTCCTCGTGATCAAGCATGGGCGGATGGTACCTCGCCGGAGAATGCGCAGACGGCCCGAGCGCGAGGCCCGGGCCGTCTGGCTGGTTGGATCAGCGCAGCGGTGGTCGCCCACCGCGGTGGATCACGGATAGAGACCGCGCATGGCGGTGGCGTCTGCCACACGCTGGACGGCGTTGAGGTACGCGCCGGTGCGCATGTTCACGCCGTGCTTGAGGCTCTGGGCAAGGACCTCGCCGAAGGCCTTGTCCATGATGACCTTGAGCTTGGCGTTGACGTCTTCCTCGGTCCAGTGGTCGCGGTTGAGGTCCTGGACCCACTCGAAGTAGCTGACGGTCACGCCGCCGGCGTTCGCGAGGATGTCCGGGATCATGAAGACGCCCTTCTTCCAGAGGACCTCGTCCGCCTCGGGCGTCGTGGGGCCGTTCGCGGCCTCGGCGACGATCTTGGCCTTGACGTTGTCCACGTTCGCGGCGGTGATCTGGTTCTCGTACGCCGCGGGGATCAGGATGTCGCAGTCCAGCTCAAGGAGCTGGCCGTTGGTGATGGTCTGGCTGCCCGGGAAGCCGACGACGGTGCCGTGCTCCTTCTTCCAGGCCAGGACCTTGCCCACGTCGAGGCCGTCCTGCTTCCAGATGCCGCCGCCCGTGTCCGAGACGGCGATGACCGTGGAGCCCTCGTCCACCATGAGGCGGGCCGCGATGGAGCCGGCGTTGCCGAAGCCCTGGACCGCGACGGTGGACTTCTTGAGGTCCATGCCCAGGTGGGCCGCTGCCTGCACGATCGTGAAGACGCAACCGCGAGCGGTGGCCTCGTTGCGACCCTCGGAGCCGCCCAGGCTGATGGGCTTGCCGGTGACGACGCCCGGGACCGTATAGCCCTGGTGCATGGAGTACGTGTCCATGAACCACGACATGATCTGCGGGGTGGTGTTGACGTCCGGCGCGGGGATGTCGCGCTCGGGACCGACCAGGACCTCGATCTCCGTGAAGAAGCGGCGGCTGAGGCGCTCCAGCTCCTTCAGCGACAGCTTCTTGGGGTCGACGATGACGCCGCCCTTGCCGCCGCCGTACGGGATGCCCACGACCGCGCACTTCCAGGTCATCCACATCGCGAGGGCCTTGACCTCGTCGATCGTGACATCCTGGTGGTAGCGGATGCCGCCCTTGGCGGGGCCGCGGCCGAGATTGTGCTGGACGCGGTAGCCGGTGAACACCTGGGTGCTGCCGTCGTCCATCGCCACCGGGAAGTGGACGGTGAGCTCGCGACGCGGCTCGCGGAGGACGCGGCGGAGGCCGGGGTCCAGGTTGAGCATCTCGGCGGCAAGGTCGAACTGGCTCTGCGCGACCTGCCAGGCGTTGATCGGCGCGGCTGTCTGCTCCGTCGTCATGTACGGGTAGCCCTCTTGAGCTTTGGGGCGGTGGACTCCACCCCTGGAACGTTTGGTCGTCTTCCGGGCGACCACACGGGGGTGTCCATCAACCCACGACGGGCATTGCCGTGCGGGCAGGGACACCGCCTCTGCGTGCCGAGTATAACGACCGGCCCCGCTGAAGGACGGGCCGCTCGGCACCCTGCCGCAACCTATCCGTCACTTCGGCGCACCTGTCGAGTGGCAGGGTTCTCACGCCCTCGGCGCCGCCACGGACGGCCGTTGCCCGCCCGGCGGGCAACCTGCACGGCGGAGGCGCCTTCCTGCCCGCCACGGGATGCAGATCC
>CAIYZX010000536.1 GCA_903930745.1 uncultured Chloroflexota bacterium
CGCGCTCTCCTTCGACGAGATCATCGTGACCAACTTCACCGCGGGCGCCGGCGTCCAGACCCTGCCGATCTGGATCTTCGCGAACTACTCGCGGCCCAACCAGCTCCCGCTGGTCAACGTGGCCGCGGTCTTCGTGCTGGCACTCTCGATCATCCCGGTCTACCTCTCCACGCGCATCACGCACGGCGAGGGCGCGTCCCGCACGTAGCGGGGCCGGGCGTGCGGCCGGGACGGGTCCCCGGCCTGGCGATGCAGTGGTTCAGACACCCGGCCAGCGACGGCCGGCCGCAAGGACAAGCTCGTCCATCACTCCGGCCGCCAGCGCTTGGCGCCATCCACGATCACCAGGACGGCCGGCAGCATGGCCATCGCCAGCGCGGCTCCCTGCGCCACGAGGCGCCTCACCCGAGCAGACATGCAGAGACTCCTCCCTCGAACCCCTTCGGGGTCCGATGTGCCCGCCTCCGGCCAACTGTTGTGCCCTGCCGGTGCCACGGGAGGAGGAGTCTCACAGGCGCCGCTTAGGCGCCGCTTATGTGCCACTTATGCGCCACTCAACCGAGCGGCGCGAGGATCACATCCCCTGCGGCTCGTAGCTGGGATCCAGGTACTTCTCCGGGTCGTCCTTGAACTCCAGGAGGCAGCCCTTGCCGCAGAACCAGTAGGTCTTGCCCTCGTGCTCCGTGGAGAGCTTGGAGGTGCTGGTGTCCACGGACATGCCGCAGACCGGATCCTTCTCGATCGCCATGTGATGGGACTCCTGGGTCGCTGCGCGGCGACATCGCCGCTGTAAGGGCCGAGGCTACCGCAGACGCGCGCGGCGGGAGTACGATCGACCGCACCATGGACGTGCCGCAGACCCCCCTCCCTCCGCGCGAGGCCCTCCTCGCCGAACGCGACCGCACGCTCGCCGAGCTTGACGAGCTCCAGGTGGAGGGACCCGGCCAGATGACCTACGGGTCGCAGGCGGCCGCCGCCACGCACGTCTTCGAGCAGCAGCGCGACCTCGCCCTGCGCGAGCGCACCCAGCACCACCTGGCGGACGTGGACGAGGCGCTCGCCCGCCTGGATGCCGGCACGTGGGGTGCCTGCACCAGCTGTCACAAGCCCATCGCCGCCGAGCGTCTCGAGGCGCTCCCGTGGGCGGCCCACTGCATCGACTGCCAGCGGACCAAGGCCCGCCGGTGACGGACGGCACACCCGGCGTCCCCGCGCTCCCGGTCCTGGTCACGCTCGAGGAGATCCTCGCCGCCGCAACGCGCCTCGACGGCGTCACGGTCCACACGCCGCTCGCCCCCTTCGGCCGGCCGGAGCGCAACCAGTGGCTCAAGGCGGAGTGCCTCCAGCCCATCGGCGCCTTCAAGCTGCGTGGCGCGTACAACGCGGCCGCCTGCCTCACCGAGGCCGAGCGCGCCCGCGGCCTGATCACCTACTCGTCCGGCAACCACGCGCAGGGCGTGGCGCGGGCGGCCCGCCTCTTCGGCGTCCCGGCGGTCATCGTGATGCCAAGCGACTCGCCCCGGCTCAAGCGCGAGCGGGTGGCGGAGGACGGCGCCGAGATCGTCATCGTGGGCACCGCGTCCGAGGAGCGCAAGCGCGTGGCGGAGGAGATCGCCTCGGACCGAGGGCTCGCGATCATCCCGCCGTACGACGACCCGCGGATCGTGGCCGGCCAGGGAACGTGCGGCCTGGAGATCATGGAGGACTGCCCGGATGCGGCGGCCGTGCTCGTGCCCATCGGCGGCGGCGGGCTGGCGGCCGGTGTCGCGGCGGCGGTCAAGGCCCTGCGTCCAGCCACCCGCGTGATCGGCGTGGAGCCGGAGCTGGCGGCCGATGCGAAGGAGAGCCTGGACAGCGGCAACATCGTCCGCTGGGAGGCGGACCAGGTCTCGCGGACGATCGCGGACGGGACGCGGACGCAGTCCATCGGCAGGCTGAACTTCGCGCACCTGCGCGCGCAGATGGACCAGGTGGTCACGGTCTCCGAGGAGGAGATCGCGGCGGCGGTCCGGCTGGCGGCCGAGGAGGCGCGCCTGGTGCTGGAGCCGTCCGGCGCCCTCACGGTGGCGGCGATGCGCTTCCGCGCCGGCGAGCTTGGCCTCCCCGCTCTCCGCGGTCCCGTGGTGGGCGTGGTCTCGGGCGGCAACGTGGACCAGGACGTCTACCTGCGCTGTCTCGCCACGTCGGTTCCGCCCGAGGCCTGACGCCCGCGCGGTCCTCCGCCCGGCCCCGCTCCCGCCCGGACCACCCGCCCCGCAGCGCCTCCCGATCCGCACTACGATGGCGCCGCCCGTCCCGCCTCCCCGCCACGCGATCGTGCGCGCGGGCGCGGACCACCGGCCACCACGAGGCAATCCAGTGCGCTCCACCCGCTCGTCACGGCTCCTGATCCCGGCCCTCGTCTTCGTGCTCGCGCTCGTGGCCGCGTGCGGCTCCGGGCCGTCCGGCACCGCCGATGCGGGCACCGGGTCGCCGGTCCCCACGCTCGCCCCCGCCACGGAGGCTCCGGCCACCGCGGACCTGCAGGTGGGCAAGACCGCCCCGGCGATCGCCGGCACGGCGCTGGACGGCGCCCCGGCAGGCCTCGCGGACGTGCGCGGCAATCCCGTGATCGTCAACTTCTGGGCGTCCTGGTGCGGGCCCTGCCGCGACGAGTTCCCGCTGTTCGAGAAGAAGCTGGCGGAGCTGGGACCCAAGGACGGCCTGGTGATCCTGGGCGTGCTCTACAAGGACGAGCCGGATCTCGGCCGCAAGTACGTGGCGGACTTCGGCGCCGCGTGGCCCACCGTGGTGGACACCGATGGCTCGATGGCCGACGCCTACCGCGTGGTGGCGCCGCCGCAGACCTTCTTCATCGACCGCGACGGCGTCCTGCGGGCCATCCAGATCGGCCAGCTGCAGGAGGCGGACTTCGACGCCCTCTACGCGAAGATCAGCCAGTGACCGTGACCCGGGCCAGCGCCGCCGGTGATGTCGCCATCCACGCGGAGGGACTGCGCAAGGCCTATGCCCGGCGCGAGGTTCTCTCAGGCGTGACCTTCGTCGTCCAGCGGGGCGAGCTGCTGGCGCTGCTGGGTCCCAACGGCGCCGGCAAGACCACCACCGTGGAGATCCTGGAGGGCTACCGGTCGCCCGATGCGGGCACGGTCCGCGTCCTTGGCCTGGATCCTGCGCGCGACGGGCGCGCACTGCGGCCGCGCATGGGCCTGATGCTCCAGGACGGCGGCGTTGACCCCCGATCCACCCCGCGCGAGGCGCTCCGCCTCTACGCCCGCTTCTACCAGGACCCGGAGGACCCGGACGCCCTGCTGGAGACCGTGGACCTCGTGAAGGCCGCAGGCACGCGGTACCGGCGCCTGTCCGGCGGCGAGAAGCAGCGCCTGGGCCTTGCGCTCGCCCTGCTGGGCCGGCCGGAGCTGCTGGTGCTGGACGAGCCCACCGCGGGCATGGACCCGGCCGCCAAGCAGGCCACGCGCGAGCGGATTGCCGCCCTGCGCGCCGCCGGCACCACGATCCTGCTGACCACCCACGAGCTGGGTGACGTGGAGCGCCTGGCCGATCACGTGGCCGTGCTGGACCGGGGCCGCCTCGTGGCGTACGGCACGCCCGCGGAGCTGACCGGCGCGGGTGCACCGCGCGTCCGCTTCCGCCTCTCCTCCGTGCTGGCAGCAGCCGATGCGCCGGCCCTCGCGGCGGCCGCAGCCCCCGGGGCCGCGCGCGCCGCGATCACGGATGCGGGCGTTGGCCACCACTACGAGCTGGCCGGCCTGGACGCGGCCCCGGATCCCGCGCTGGTCGCCCGCCTGGCCGCGTGGTGCGCGGAGCGTGGCCTCCTCCTCACGGAGCTCCGCCTGGGCGCGGCGAGCCTTGAAGAGCGGTATCTCGAGCTGGTGGGCGCCGACGTGGCCGCCGAGGCGGAGGGCGCGGCATGAGCGGCGTGCGTGACGTGAACAGCAGCCGCACCGCGGGCACCGGCACCGCAGCCCGGCCCGCCTCCTGGCTCGCGATGACCCTGGCCCTCGCCGGGAACGAGCTGCGCCTGGCCGCCCGGCGCGGCGAGAGCCTCCTCGTCACGTTCGTGATCCCGGCGGGCGTGCTCGTGGTCTTCTCGATGTTCGACACGTCCGGCGACACGTCCACCGGGCGCCCCGTGGACCGGCTCCTGCCGGGCTCCGCGGCCCTGGCGATCATCGCCGCGTCGCTCGTCTCGCTCGCCATCGCCACCGGGTTCGAGCGCCAGTACGGCGTCCTCAAGCGCCTCGGCGGCTCCCCCGCGGGGTCGTCCGTGGTCGTCGCGGCGAAGACGGCGGCCGTGGTGGCCATCGAGGCCGTGCAGCTCGCCCTCCTCGTTGGCCTCGCCACGGTCATGCTGGGCTGGACCGCGGGTGCGACGGCGTCGCCACCCCTCGTGGCGGCGGGTCTCGTCGCGGGCACGGTCGCCTTTGCCGGCCTTGGCCTGCTCATGGCCGGCATGTTGCGCGCGGAGGCGACCCTCGCCCTCGCCAACCTGCTGTTCCTCGTCTTCCTCGTCCTCGGCGGCATCGTCGTCCCGCTGGACCGGTTCCCGGCCGCGGTCGCGTCCGTGGCGGGTGTCCTCCCGGCCGCGGCCCTCTCGCAGGTGCTGGCCACCGGCCTTGGGATGAGCACGGCCGATGCCACGGAGCCCCTCGCCCTGCTCATCGGCTGGGCGGTGGTCCTCGCCACGCTGGCGGCTCGCAGGTTCCGCTGGGACTAGGCGATCCAAGACGCGCCCTGCGCCGAAGGGACGGATACAGCAACCCCGAGCCCCAGGAGCACCCCCGAGCATGCGTTCAGACCTCGCCCGCCAGCTGGCCATCGTGGTCACCTTCTTCGTCGTCGTGGCCGTCAACGGGGCCGCGAACGCGCTGCCCATCAACGGCCAGATGACCAAGGACATCAGCGACC
>CAIYZX010000537.1 GCA_903930745.1 uncultured Chloroflexota bacterium
CCCTTGGGGCCGATCATCCGCATCCGGTGGCCAACCTTCAGGCGCCACAGGGCGGTGGTGAAGCGGACGACGGGGACGTGGCGGACGAAGAACTCGTATCCCGTTGTGTCCGCGGACTCCGGCGCCGATGCGATGGAGTAGGGCCGCTGGAGCATCTTCTCGTCCGTGATGACGCCCGTGGTCATGTACTGGCCGGAGAGGAAGGGGATCGCCGGGCCGTCCAGCTTCACGCGGAAGTACGCCAGGTCCTCGTTGAGGTTCTCGCGGTAGACCAGGGTGGCGTTGTACTGGTCGTCGAAGATGTCGATGACTCGCTTGTCTTCGAGCGGACTGCTCACGCGCATGCTCCTGCTGGCGATCCGGGATGAGGCCGGGGTGGCCGGTCTGTGGCCGTGGGCGGCGATGGGCTGAGTGTAACGCCCCGGGGCGGGGCTCTGACCGAATCCTTCGGCGCGCCACCGAGGACCGGATGGCCCCCGCCCGGCTGCCGAATGGCCCAGTCGGATGGGCGCACCGGACCGGCACATCGCAACCCTGCCGAAACCCGGCGCCGGAGGGGTGGCGCGTACAATTCCGACCATCCATCACGGGATTTCCGCGGGCCGCGTCCCCCACCTGGCCCGCTCGAAGCAGTCAAGGAGCCCAGCCGACATGGCCCAGACCACGGAGCGTGCCCACGCGGCCGCCAAGCGCTACATCTACGCGTGGGGCGCAGGGACCGCCGAAGGCAACGGCACGATGAAGGATCTCCTGGGCGGCAAGGGTGCCGGCCTCGCGGAGATGACCCTCGCCGGCCTGCCCACCCCTCCCGGCTTCACCATCACCACCGAGGCGTGCAACGACTACTTCGCCGCGGGCAAGCAGCTACCCGCCGGCCTCTGGGACGACGTCCTGGGCGCCATGCGCGAGGTTGAGCAGCGCACCGGCAAGGGCTTCGGCAACGCCGCGAACCCGCTCCTCGTCTCCGTCCGCTCGGGCGCCAAGTTCTCCATGCCCGGCATGATGGACACGGTCCTCAACCTGGGCCTCAACAGCGAGACGCAGCAGGGCCTGATCGCCCTGTCGGGCAACGAGTGGTTCGGCTGGGACGCCTACCGCCGCTTCATCGGCATGTTCGGCCGCATCGTCATGGGCGTTGAGGCCAGGCGCTTCGACGAGCCGCTCGAGGCCCGCAAGCATGCGATCGGCAAGGACGCCAAGGACACGGACCTCACGATCGGTGACCTCAAGGCCCTCGTCGAGGAGTACAGGCAGGTCGTCCGCGAGGACACCGGCCGCGAGTTCCCCACGGACCCGTACGAGCAGCTGGACCTCGCCGTCAAGGCGGTCTTCGCGTCGTGGTTCGGCAAGCGCGCCTTCGACTACCGCAACAGCCAGAAGATCGCCCATGACCTGGGCACCGCCGTCAACGTGGTGACGATGGTCTTCGGCAACATGGGCGACGACTCCGGCACCGGCGTCGCGTTCACGCGCAACACCTTCGACGGCGCCAACGAGCTGTACGGCGAGTACCTGATCAACGCCCAGGGCGAGGACGTGGTCGCGGGCATCCGCACCCCGGATCCCATCGCGCACCTCAAGGACGTGATGCCGGCCGCCTATGACGAGTTCGTCGCCATCGGCCACAAGCTGGAGCAGCACTACAGGGACGTCCAGGACCTGGAGTTCACGATCGAGCGCGGCAAGCTGTACATGCTGCAGACGCGCATCGCGAAGCGGACCGCCGAGGCCGCCGTGAAGATCGCCGTCCAGATGGTGGACGAGGGCCTGATCACCAAGGCCCAGGCCGTGGAGCGTGTTGAGCCCGCCCAGGTGGACATGCTCCTGCGCCGCCAGTTCGACCGCGAGGCGCTGCGGACCAACAAGGAGATCGTCAAGGGCCTCAACGCGTCGCCGGGCGCCGCGGTGGGCAGGGCCGTCTTCGACGCCGACACGGCCGTCGAGTGGCAGGCCGCCGGCGAGAAGGTCGTCCTCGTGCGCGTGGAGACCAGCCCGGACGACTTCCACGGCATGGCCATCGCCGAGGGCATCCTGACGGCCCGCGGCGGTGCTACCAGCCACGCGGCGGTCGTCGCCCGCCAGATCGGCAAGCCGTGCGTCGCCGGCTGCTCGGACCTCACCGTGGACTACGCCACCAAGACCGCCACCGCGATCTCCGGCGGCACGTTCAAGCAGGGCGAGTGGATCTCCGTGGACGGCAACACGGGCAAGGTCTACACGGTCGCGCTGCCGACGGTGGAGGCCAGGTACGAGGAGCAGCACGACCTGCAGAAGGTCCTCGGCTGGGCCGACGAGATCCGCCGGATGGGCGTGTGGACCAACGCGGACAACCCGGCGCAGGCCACGCAGGCCCGCGCGTGGGGCGCCCAGGGCATCGGCCTCTGCCGCACCGAGCACATGTTCCTCGAGGGCGAGCGCCTGTTCATCGTCCGCGAGGCGATCCTCGTGGCCGGTGTCGCCACCCGCGCCAAGGCGAAGGCCGCGGCCGGTGTCACGCTCACCGCCGACGAGTCCGCCGCCGTCGCCACCTTCGACGGCGCCATGGCCAAGCTCGAGGCGCTCCAGCAGGGCGACTTCGAGGGGATCTTCAAGGCGATGGACGGCCTGCCGGTCGTCATCCGCCTGATCGACCCGCCGCTCCACGAGTTCCTCCCGAACCTGGAGGAGCAGCTGGTCAAGGTCACGAAGGCCGAGGCCGCCGGTGGCGCGTCCGAGGAGGACAAGGTCCTGCTCGCGACCGTCAAGGCGATGCACGAGCAGAACCCGATGCTGGGCCTGCGCGGCTGCCGCCTGGGCATCATGATCCCGGACTTCGTGAAGATCCAGACCCGGGCCATCCTCAACGCCCAGGTCGCCGTCCGCAAGGCCGGCGGGAACCCGATCGCCAAGATCATGATCCCGCTCGTGGGCCACGTGAACGAGCTCCGTGTGACCCGCGGCTTCCTCTCCACGGAGGCGGACGCCATCGCGAAGGCCGCCGGCGTGGACCTGGACTACAAGTTCGGCACCATGATCGAGATCCCGCGCGGCGCCCTCACCGCCGACGAGATCGCGACCGAGGCCAGCTTCTTCAGCTTCGGCACCAACGACCTCACCCAGATGACGTTCGGCTACAGCCGTGACGACGCCGAGGGTGGCTTCCTCCTGAAGTACGTCGAGGACAAGATCCTCCCGGTCAACCCGTTCCAGACCCTGGACGACGCGGTTGCGGGCCTCATGTCCATCGCCGTGACCAAGGGCCGCAGCACCCGCCCCGACCTCGAGCTGGGCATCTGCGGCGAGCACGGTGGTGACCCGGAGTCCATCCACAAGTGCGAGAAGGTGGGCCTGGACTACGTGTCCTGCTCGCCGTTCCGCGTGCCGGTGGCCCGCCTCGCGGCGGCGCAGGCCGTCATGGCGACCAAGCACGACAAGTAGGCCCGAA
>CAIYZX010000538.1 GCA_903930745.1 uncultured Chloroflexota bacterium
ACCAGCCCAGGAACGTTCCGCGTCACGAGGGGATCACGCGTTGTTCACGTTCATCCACACCGGCGACCTCCACCTCGACAGCCCCTTCGTGGGCCTGGGCGGCACCGTGCCGGACGCAATCACGGAGAGCCTGCGCACGTCCACCGTCCGTGCGTGGCAGACGATCGTCAGGATGGCGCTGGACGAGCGGGTGGACTTCCTGCTGGTGGCGGGAGACGCGTTCGAGAGCGCCCAGCGCACCCTTCCGGGGCAGGTGGCCTTCCGTGACGGGCTCCGGCAGCTCAGCGACGCCGGGATCCCCAGCTTCGTTGTGACGGGCAACCACGACCACGAGGGTGGCTACATCCCCTACGTGGAATGGCCGGCGCTCGCACACCGCTTCAGCGCCGCGAAGGTTGAGTCCAGGCCGGTCCTGCGTGACGGCCGGGAGATCGCGCGGATCTACGGCCAGGGGTACCGGCAGCAGGTGGTCCGGGAGAACCTGGCCGCGAAGTTCCGCAAGGAGCCGGACGCGCCGTTCGCCATCGGGCTCCTGCACACCCAGGTGGGCACGGCCGTGGACGGCGTCTACGCGCCGTGCACCATGGCGGATCTTCGCAACGCGGAGATGGACTACTGGGCGCTGGGCCACGTGCACAAGCACGGGATCCTCTCGCCGGCCAAGCCCGTGGTCGTCTACTGCGGCAATCCACAGGGCCGTGATCCAGGGGAGACGGACCCGCGCGGGTGCTACTTCGTGACGGTCGCGGACAACGGGACCATCACGCCCGAGTTCCGCCCGGTGGATGACGTGCGCTGGCAGCTCCTGGACGTGGCCGTGGGACACATGACGGGAGACGAGGCCATCGCCCAGGCCATCGCGGACGCCGTGGACGAGGCGCGGGCGGCGGCCGGCCGCTCCGTGGTCGCGCGGGTGAGGCTCACCGGTGCGGGCCCCGCGCACGCGATCCTCGTACGGCCCGGGGCTGTGGGCGGCGTGCTGGACGTGGCGCGCGGCACGCTGGGCGACGGCAGCCCGTTCGCCTACGTGGAGTCCCTCACGGACGCCACCCGGCCGGAGTTCAACCGAGAGCAGCGAGCCGCTGCAGATGACTTCCTGGGCAGCGTCCTGCGGTTCGCAGACGACCTGCGCGCAACGGTGGCGGCGGCACCGGATGACCTGGACCCAACCGCGGCGGACCCGGACCTGGACGCGCTGATCGCGCAGCTCTGGACGAGCAGCCGGGGCGCCAAGTGGCTCAGGAACCGGAGGCTGCGGCGGGACGAGGTGCTGGATCTCATCGACCGGGCGGAGTCCATGGTGGTGGACAGCCTCGTGACGGCGGAGGGCTAGGCGATGCGGCTCGAGCAGCTCCACGTTGACGGCTTTGGCAAGCTCCATGACCGCGACTTCACGCCGGATCCCGGCCTCACGCTGGTCCGCGGGCTCAACGAGGCGGGCAAGACCAGCCTCCTGGGATTCATCCGGGCCGTGCTCTTCGGCTTCGACGGGAGCCACCCCCAGGCGCTGGCCGGCGGAAAGCGGGCGGGCCGGATCAGGATCCGGATGGCGGATGGGCGCTGGTACTGGGTGGAGCGCTACGGCGACAAGAAGGGCCAGGGGACGCTCAAGGTCACCGCGGAGGACGGGACGGACCGGACGGGTGCACTGCCGGACCTGCTCCAGAAGGTTGACTCCGCGCTCTTCGGGAACGTCTTCGCCTTCGGCCTCGGGGAGCTGGCCTCGTTCGACAACCTTTCCGGCACTGACGTGGCGTCACGGATCTACGGCGCCGGCCTCGGGATCGGCAACGTGAACCCCGTGGACGTTGAGAAGCGGCTCCAGGCGAAGGCGGAGGAGCTGTACAAGGGCGGCGGCTCGAAGCCCCTGATCAACGAGCTGATGGGCAGGCTCGAAGGAGTGGAGAAGACGATCCGGGAGCTCCAGCTTGCGGCCACGTTCGAGACCACGTCGCAGGAGCTCCAGACGGCGCAGGTGGATCGGGACGCGCTCGTGGCGAGGCTGGGCACGCTCGACGCCCGCGTGGCGCGTGCCGGCCGGCAGGCAGCCTGCTGGGAGGCCTGGCAGGACCTGCTCGATGCCGAGGCTGCCCGTGCCGCCATGGGCTCCGTCGCCCTGCTCCCGGCCGAGGTGGCGACCGAGCTGGGCACGGCCATCCGGGGCCGGGATGACGCCGCGGCGAACGCGGACGCGCTGCGCGAGGCGCGGGGCGCGCGGGAGCGAGCGGTCAACGCCATCGTGGTGAACGACGCCGTGCTCGCCCGTCGGGCGGATCTCACGGTGATCGCCACGGAGGCGATCAAGAGCGACGAGCGCGCCACGAGGCTGCGCGAGCACGAGCGCGCGGCGGCCGAGGCCGGCCAGTTGCTGGACCTCGCTATGGGACGCCTTGGCCAGGGCTGGGACGCCGCCCGCGTTGGACGGTTCGATGACTCGATGGCCGTGACGTCGGAGCTCAACGGGCGGCTGCGCACGCTGCTCGGCAACGCCGAGGTGGGTCTCACGGCCGCCCGCGCCGCCCAGACGGCGGCAGCCGGCGCGGCGAGGACGGCGGCGGCCGATCTCCAGAAGGCGCAGGAGCAGCTCGCCGCGCTCGCGGATCCCGAGGGAGCTCCGTCGGTGGAGGGCCTGGAGCGCTCCCTCGGGCAGGTCCGGGATGCTGCGGGTGATCGGACGCGCGCGGCGCAGGCGGTCACGGCGGCTGAAGGGGAAGTCGCGCGCGTGCGCGGCCGGCTCGACGCCGCGCCGCTCGGGCGCACCTGGAATGACGTGCAGGTTGACGCCGGCCGGCTGCTGCAGGCCATCCGTGACGAGGCGACGGCGAGGGGCACAGCGTCGATCCTGGCGCAGGGCGCGGCCGCAGCGGACCAGGGCACGGTCCCTCGGGCGACGACCCCGCTGCCCTGGTGGGCCGTCGTGCTCATCGGGGTTGCCCTTGGTGCCGCGTTCTTCGTCGTCGGGCAGCCGCTGGCGGGTGTGATCGCCGTGCTCGCGGGTCTCGGCATGGCCGTCGCCACCCGGCGGCCCGCGGCACGGGTCGGTGCTCCGCCTGCGGGCACCGCGTCCGCAGCGGCGGCTGCCGAGCGTGCGCTTGCGGAGATCGTGGATCGCCGCGCGAGGCTGGCGGGGGGACTGGGCCTTGCCGCGGATGCCACGGAGCCGGAGGTGGACGTCCTGGCGGCGCGCGCGAAGGCGGCCCTGGCGATCGAGGACGAGGTGGGCCGCGCCGAGCGCGCCGTCGCGGCGGCGGCAGAGGTGCTGCGCGTGACGACGCAGGCGCTGGCGAGCGCCGCCGCGGTGGCGGGCCTCCCGCTCGAGCCCTCCTCCGCTGACGTGGACGGCCTGGCGCGCATCGTCCGTGACCGGAGGGATCGGGCGGCCTCGCGGGCCACCGCGACGCTGCGCGTGACGGAGGCAACCGCCACGGAGGCCACCCGTCGCGAGGAGCTCGAGCGGGCGGATGCGGCGCTGCGCGAGGCCGAGGTGGCCAGTGAGGCGGCAACGGCGGATTGGACGGGCTGGCTGGAGCGCCACGACCTTTCGGGCGTTGCGGACCGGGAGACCGCGCAGCAGGTGGTCGCCGAGGTGACCCGGGCGAAGTCCGAGATCGCCAAGGTGGATCGGGCCCAGGCCGCAATCGCCGAGCAGCGAGCGGCCGGGGCTGCCTTCGCCACCGCCGCCTCGGCGCTCGCCGTTGACCTTGGGCTCCGTGACGCCGCGCTCGGCACCGCGGACGGTGGTGAGCTCGCGCGCCTGCTCGCCACGCTTGCGGAGTCGCTGGCCGCGGCGGTCGCGGCGGACGCAAGGCGCACGTCGGCGCGCGAGGGCCTCGTGGTGGCAACCAGCGCCGCCGCACAGGCGGATGCCCTGCTCGCGGACGCGGAGGCGGCACTTGCGACGCTGCTCGGGTCGCACGGGGTGGCGGACGCCGAGGCGCTGCGCGTCGCGCTTGACCGCAGCGCCGCGGCGAGGCTGCTTGACGAGCGTGTTGCCGCTGCGACACGCGTCCTGGTCTCGCAGTCCGGTCCGGGCGAGGCGCTTGCGGCCTTCCGGGAGGAGCTTGGAGCGATCTTCGGCCGCCACGAGATCGACGAGGCGATGGCATCCGCCACCGCGGAGCGGGACGAGGCGAAGGCGGCGGTGACCGCTGCCGGGGAGCGGATTGGTGGCCTCCGGACAGCGGTGGAGAAGATGCTGCGGGACGCCTCGGACTCGGTGCAGCGGCAGGAACGCGAGGATCTGCTGGGCCGGCTGGACGAGAAGTCGCGAGACTGGGCGGTCCTCTCCGTCGCCCGCCACCTGCTGCACTCGTCACGCAAGAGGTACGAGTCTGCGCACCGGCCCGCCGTCCTCGGGATCGCGGAGCGGTACTTCTCCACGTGGACGCAGGGCCGTTTCACCCGGATCATCGCGCCGATGGGGAGCGTGATCGAGTCCGTGGAGCGGGATACCGGCGAGCAGGTGCCGCTCGGCGGCCTCTCCCTGGGCACGGCACAGCAGCTCTACCTCGCGGTCCGGTTCGGCCTCGTGGAGCACTTCGCGCAGAGCGCGGAGCCGTTGCCGCTGGTGATGGACGACATCCTGGTGAACTTCGACCCGGAGCGAGCGGCGCTCACGGCCGAGTCAATCCGCGAGCTGGCGAAGACCCACCAGGTCCTCTACTTCACGTGCCACAAGGAGGTCCCGCTCGTGCCGGACCAGGAGCTCACGCTCCCGCGCCTGTAGGGAACGAACGCGGCAGGAGCTCAGCCCTCGTCCACGCGGGGCATCGGGCGCTCGTGGCGGTCCGCCAGCCAGTGGCGGATCTGCAGGAGGGCGGCGATGCCCTCGCCGGCCGCGGAGCCAACCTGCTTCGCGGAGCCGGCGCGCACGTCGCCCGCGGCAAAGACGCCGTCCAGGGAGGCCCGGTACCGGTCGTCCGTGCGGACGAAGCCGCGCTCGTCCAGGTCCACGGCACCCCGCAGGAACTGGGTGTTGGGGTCCAGCCCCACGAACACGAACGCCGCCGGCGCCTCGATCCGCAGCGCCGCCCCGGTGACCCGCTCGTGGGCCAGCACGGCGCCCAGCCGGCCGTTCACGGCCCCGAACCCGTCCATCTCCACGCCGGTCCGCACGGTGATCCGTGGGTGGTTGCGCACCTTGTCCGCCACCAGCTCCGACGCGCGCACCTCGGTCCGGACCAGGATCGTCACGTGCTCGGCCAGCGTGGCGAGGAAGACCGCCTCTTCCAGCGCAGAGTTCCCGCCGCCGATGACCACCACCTCGCCCGCGCCCCGGTAGAAGGGGCCGTCGCAGGTGGCGCAGTAGTGGACGCCGAGGCCGGTCAGCCCCTCCTCGCCGGGCACGCCCAGGCGCCGGTAGCGGGACCCCGTGGCGACGAGCGCAACCGGCGCCGAGTAGATGTCGCCTGCGGCGGTCTCCACGTAGACGGCGGCCTCGCCCTCGTCGCGCCGGATGCCCGTGACGTCCGCGCCGCTGACCATCTCCACGCCATATCGGCGGGCATGCGCCACGAGCCGGTCCGCCAGCTCCTGGCCGCGGATGCCCTCCGGGAACCCCGGGTAGTTGTCGATCTGCTCGGTGGCCCCGGCCTGGCCGCCCAGCGCCCCGCGCTCCAGGATCAGCGCGTCCAGGCCCTCGCGCGCCGCGTAGATCGCCGCCGAGAGGCCGGCAGGTCCGCCGCCCATGACCAGGAGGTCGTACGAGGAGCGTGACGCCCGGAGCTGCAGCCCAAGCCTGGCCGCCAGCTCCGCGTTGGACGGCTCCAGGAGGTGGGTCCCGTCCGGGAAGATGATCGTGGGGATGGTGCGCCCGCCACCCTGGAGGTCCTCCACGAAGGCGCGGCCCGAGGCGTCGGCATCGATGTCCACCCACCGGAACGGGATGCGCTGCTCGGTGAGGAAGGCCTTGGATCGGCGGCAGTCCGGGCACCAGGGCGCCCCGTAGACGGTGATGTGCTCCATATGCGCAACGGTACGTCGCATTGCCCGTGCCGGATCTCATGTGCCCCTTGCGCAAATGAGACTGTACAAGATGGGATGTCTCGTTCAGTCTTGTGTCATGTCCACAGCCGCCCCTCGACCTGTGAAGGAGCCGCGCCTCGCCATTCGGGGCGTGATCCTCGCGGCGGCTCGTCCGCTGCTGGCGGAGGACCCGGGCACCAGCCTGGAGCGGATCGCGGAGGCCGCAGGCGTCAGCCGGGCCAGCTTCTACCGCCACTTCCACAACCGGGCGGAGCTGCTGGACGCGCTGGACGTTGAGCCGGACCCGGGC
>CAIYZX010000539.1 GCA_903930745.1 uncultured Chloroflexota bacterium
CAGGACGGCACGCTGCGGGTTTCGCCCGACACGGGGTTCGGGCGTCCCTGGGAGCCCTCCGTCATGTCCGCCCTGTCCACCGAGCCCACCGCGCCCGCGACCGCTGCCGAGCCCACCGCGCCCGCAGATCCCGCGCCCTCCACGCGCCGGTCCCTGCTCGCCTCCGCGGCTGCGGCGGCGGCCGGCGCCGTTGCCGCATCGCTCGCCTCCGCCACCCCGGCGCTTGGAGCGGACGGCGACCCGCTCCTGCTCGGCTCGTCCAACGAGGCCGCGAGCCTGACCACGCTCGACACGACGGCGGTCCTGGACTCCATGACGACGCTGTACGTGCACGCGAAGACGGGGACGGCCCTCAAGGTGGGGCTGGACACCGGGACGGCAGCCCGGATGGAAGTGACCGACGGCACCGGCACGTGGAGCACGAGCAGCACCGGCTCAGCGGTGAAGGCCGTCAGCACGTCGTGGATCGGCGTCGAGGCGATGGGCGGCCAGTACGGCGTCAAGGGCACGTACAGCGCCCCGCACATGAACCTTGGCGCGGGCGTCATGGGCGACGGCCTGGACACGGGCACCGGCGTCGCGGGCACCACGTCCGATGCCACCTCCTTCGGCGTCGCGGGCAGCAACACGAGCAGCTTCGCGGGTGGCGTTGGCGTGGTTGGGACCAGCGAGAACGGCGTTGGCGTGACCGGGTCCAGCACGAACGACACGGGCGTCTCCGGCATCGGGTTCCAGGTGGGCGTGCTGGGGCACTCGGACGCAGCCGATGGCGTGGGCGTTCGCGGCGAGGCCCCGGCCGCGTCGCTCACCGCGTACGGCGTGTACGGTCTGGCCGGCAAGGGCGTGGGCGTCCGCGGAGAGGCCACCGATGCGACGGGCGTGGGCGTCAAGGCCACCGCGGCCACCGGCACGGCGCTCAAGGTGGAGGGCAAGGCGTCCTTCACGCGCTCCGGCATGGCGACGATCGCCGCCGGCAAGTCCAGCGTGGTGGTCACGGTTGCAGGGAACGTGGCGGCGTCGTCGCTCTGCTTCGCGAACCTGACGCTGCTGCGCTCCGGCGTCCACGTGGCGGCGGTCCGGCCGAACTTCCCCACCGGCAAGCTCACGATCTACCTGAACAAGGCGGTCACGGCCAGCACGAAGGTGGCCTGGTTCGTCCTGGGGTAGCCGGCCGCGGGCACATCACGAGGCCCCAACAACGCAGAGTTGATGAAACCCGGAGCGAGCGGGCGCACACCGCCCCTCGTTCCGGGTTTTCGCAACTCACGGTTGAAGAACCCGGCTTCAGGGGGCCGAATCAGGGCCGGGACGGCACCTCGTTCCGGCTTTCATCAACTCTGCGTTGCGACCCGCGCCGGTGGACACGCCCCTCAGAGCGTCGCGAGGAACGCCGAGGTCCGCTCCAGCCCCGCCACGAGCACCTCCGGATCGTTCGCGTAGCCGATGCGCGCGCACGTGCCCGCAAGATCGAACACGGAGCCCGGCACCAGCAGCACCCCTTCGGCCTCCAGGAGCTGCGTGCAGAACGCCTCGGAGCTGAGCCCCGGGGCATCGAAGCGCAGCAGCGCCGTGGTCCCGGCGGTGGGCCGCACGTACGAGACCCGAGGCTCCTCCGCCACCCAGGCGTCCAGGTGCGCCAGGTTCCCCCGCACGATCCCGCGGTTCCGGGCCAGCAGCGCCGCCGCCGCCTCCAGCGCGATGGACGCCAGCAGGTCGTCAACCATGCCCACGCTGATCACGCTGTAGTCACGGTGGCGGCTGACCGGCAAGAGCACGTCCGCGGGCGCCGCGATCCACCCCAACCGCAGCCCCGCCAGCGAGAACGCCTTCGACATCCCGCCCACGGCGATCGTCCGCTCATACCGGTCCGCGAACGACGGGCTGGTCCCCGGGCCGTCCTGGTCCAGCCCGCGGTACACCTCGTCCGCCAGGATCCAGGCGCCGGCCTCGCGCGCGATCGCCACCACCGCGTCCACCGCGGCCCCGTCCAGCAGGGACCCCGTGGGGTTCCCCGGGTTCACCAGGGAGATCAGCCTGGCTCCAGCAGCGGCCGCTCGCAGCTCCGCGAGATCCGGCAGCCAGCCCAGGTCCTCGCGCTGGGGCACCGGGCGGACGGTGGCACCCAGGGACTCCGGGATGGCGGTGTGCTGCTGGTACGTGGGCACCACGGAGACCACCACGTCACCCGGCTCCACCACGGCCTGGTACACGAGGTGGTTCGCGCCGATGGCGCCGTGCGTGACGATCACGTCCTCGGCGCGGACGGTGTCGTACAGAGCGGCGATCGCGGACCGGAGACGCGCAGATCCTTCGATGGCCCCGTAGCCCAGCCGCATGGCCCCAAGCTCCGCGACGAAAGCGGCACGGTCGATGCCGGCGAGGCCGAGGAGCTCGTCCACGGTCACGGAGTCCACGCAGGTCTCGGCGAGGTTGTACCGGCAGACGGTCTCCCACCGGTTCATCCAGATCTCAACGCCGAAGTCCCTGATGCGCACGTGGTCTC
>CAIYZX010000540.1 GCA_903930745.1 uncultured Chloroflexota bacterium
CCGCCCGCCGCCAGGAGCGCGATCTCGTAGCCGCCGTGGCCGAAGGGGCTGAGCCCGTCGCCGGCGTCGCCGCCCTTGGGGGACAGGCTCTCGCGCTTGATCCGGTCCACGTGCTCCGCCGGGTGCACGCGCAGGAGGTCCGCCTCGGTGACCGGGGTGACCGGGAGACGGACCAGGTGGTCGATCAGCCCGGACGCCTCCACGAAGGAGTGCATGCGGATCTTGGACTCCGGGCTGTCGAAGTGCTGGAGCGGCATGGTGGGGTGGCCGTCCGTCCCCAGCCAGTTCTGGAGGCCGGTCTCGTGCCAGCCGTAGAGCTCATGCCAGATGTAGCCCGTGGCCATGGTTCCTCCGCCGCTCCCACTCCACCCAAGAGGGAGCGAGTACACACGTTCTGCCGGTCCGTGCGTATCGGCAGTCCTGCCGATTTGAAGGCTAGAAGACGGGTTCCCCGAGATCGAGACGGACGAGCCCCTCGCGGGTGGCGAGGGCCGCTGCGGCGGCGCGTGACTCGCAGCCCAGCTTGTCCAGGATGTGCTCCACGTGCGTGGCGATCGTCCGCTGGGTCACCACCAGCTCCGCGGCCGCCTGGGCGTTGGAGGCGCCACGGGCGATGAGCGTCAGGACGTCGATCTCGCGCGGCGAGAGGCCGTGCGGCAGGTCCCTCGGCCGGTCGCCAACCAGGACCACGCGCGGCTTGCCGGTCACGCTGTCCTTGACCCTGGCCAGGACCACCTCTCGCCAGCCGCCGGCGCCGTCCGCCCAGAGGCCGTGGATGGTCCGCGCCTGCGATCCCTGGAAGGAGCCCGCCACGGCGCCGATGGCCGTCTGGCCCGTGAGCACCGGGGAGGGCCGGCGGCCCAGGACCTCGCGGATCTCCGCGCCCACGACCAGCTGGGCGCAGTAGTCGTCGTCCAGGCCGGCGAGGCTGGGCCGGACCCCGGCGCGCTCCGTGTCGCAGAGGCGGCCAAGGGCCGGGGTCAGGGCGGCGACCAGGTCGCGGACCTCGTCATCGAAGCTCGCGGACTTCTCCGCGGACATGTGGAACATGCCCACGTACCGGCCGTCCACCATGAGCGCGGCGGAGAGGCCGTCGCCGTAGCCGCGGGGCGCCAGCGTCTCTCGATAGATGGCGAGGGTCCGGAAGTCATACGGCGGGTCGTCGAAGCGCAGGGGGCGGGCCACGGAGATGAGCCGCTTGAAGACGGGGCCCGCCATGATCTGCTGGTGGACCTGCTCCGCGAACACCTGGCCGTAGCCGGGGCTGGCCACGAGGCGGTGTCGCCGTGCCTCCGCGTCCCAGGCGAGGAGACCCGCGCCCACGTGGTGGCTGGCGCGCTCCAGGATGCCAAGCACCTCGCCCGCGGCACCCGCTCCGCTGGCGCTGCCGGCGGCATAGGAGACATCCGCAACGACGGCGACGTGATCTGATCGCACGTGGGGGCCTCCGGGGATGCTGGGACAGGGGCTGCGACGGAAGCGGCTGGGGCGGCGGGGACGGCTGGAGCGGCTGAACCCGGGTACTGGCACCGCTTGTCCGTGCAGATTGGGCATTGGACACCGTCATGTCAATGGGGTCGGGCGGGCGCGCGCGAGGAACGGTTCGGTGACGGGCCACCGCAGGGCGCTCGCCCCGGCACGTGATCCGCCAGGTGTGACGGGAACCGGTGGTTGACCTGCAGAGCTCAGGCCGATTCGTGCAGGAACCGGCCCCAGCTGCCGGGGTGAGACCCCGTTTCCCGTCACAGGTGACGGACGACCGGCGGGGCCGGGCACCGGGCCGGGCACCGGGCCGGACGGGCAGGTCGTGCCGGGGTGCGGGATCGGCAGGGCGACCGATTGACGTAATGGACCCCCGTGGCACGATGCGATTGCCGGGCGTGTCCGTCTTCCCCCCGACGGATGTGCCCGGCCCTGCACGACCCCCAAAGCACACGGAGCGCGTCCCGGCATGCACCTGACCCCCTTGGAGGAGGATCGCCTGGCGATCTTCTCGGCCGCAGAGCTGGCGCGGCGGGTACGGGCGGCGGGTGCGCTGCTCTCCGCCCCGGAGACGGTGGCCCTGGTCTGCGACGCGATGCTCATGCAGGCGCGGCTCGGTGGCGGGTACGCGGACTGCGTGGCCGCCGGGCGGGCGGCGGTTCGCGAGGCGGATGTCATCGACGGCGTGCGCGACCTCGTCCCGGAGATCCGCCTCGAGGTGCTGCTGGAGGAGGGGACACGGCTCATCGTGCTGGTGGACCCACTGGGCCCGGCGCCGGACCCGGTGACCGGCGTGGAGCCGCCGGCGTGAGCGGGGACTCCATGGGACCGAAGGGCGAGGTGCGCCCGATGCACCCGGGCGAGCTGGTCCTCGCTGCCGCCGAACGGGACCTGGGCCGGGAGGCGGACCGGCTGGTGCTCACCGTCCGCAACGAGTCCCGGCGCGTGGTGCGGGTCTCGTCGCACTACCCGTTCCACCGGGTGCAGCGGCGGCTGGTGTTCGATCGGGCGGCGGCGGAAGGGTTCCGCCTGGACATCCCCGCGGGCGCCACGCTGGGCTGGGAGCCCGGCGAGACGCGCGACGTGCAGCTGGTCCGGTACGGCGGGAGGATCGGGCGCGCTTCGGCATCGGCCTCGGCCACATCGGCCTCGGCCTCGTCGGCCACCTCCACGTCGGCTTCCACCGTGGGCGTCCCGGCCATCGGCCGGCCCAGGGTCTCCGGCGCGGAGCTGGCGGCGCGGTACGGCGCCACGAAGGGTGACCGCATCCGACTGGGCGACACGGACCTCTGGATCCGCGTGACCGAGGACCGCACCGCCGCCGGCGACGAGCCGCTCTGGGGCTACGGCAAGACCGTCCGCAGCCGCCTCGTCCAGCAGGACCTGGCCACCGGCCCCTCGGAGATGGACCTGGTCCTCGCGGGCGTCGTGGTGGTGGACCCGGTGGTGGGCGTCGTCAAGGCGGACATCGGGATCAAGGACGGGCGGATCGCGGGCATCGGCATGGCCGGCAACCCGGACGTCACGGACGGCGTGGAGCTGGTCATCGGGCCGCACACCCTCGTGATGAACATGTACGGCCTCATCGCCACCGCGGGCGCCGTGGACTCCCACGTCCACCTCCTCACCCCGGAGCTCCTGCCGGTCGCGCTCTCCGCGGGCGTCACCACCCTGCTCACCGCGGGCTTCGAGGAGCCGGCGTTCCTCATGGAGCGCCAGATCCGGGCGTTCGAGACGTGGCCGCTGAACCTGGGCCTGCAGGCCGGCGCCCGCGCCAACCC
This sequence comes from uncultured Chloroflexota bacterium, assembly GCA_903930745.1. Lineage (GTDB taxonomy): Bacteria > Chloroflexota > Limnocylindria > Limnocylindrales > CSP1-4 > CAIXZV01. The sequence continues at coordinate 3,264 of CAIYZX010000540.1, forward strand.
CGCGGACCGCCTGGAGCAGCTGCTGGACGCCGGCGCCGTGGGCTTCAAGATCCACGAGGACTACGGCGCGTACCCGGAGCTGATCGACGCGGTCCTCTCGTTCGCGGACGCCCATGACGTCTCGGTCAGCCTGCACACGGACGGCCTCCACGAGTCCGCGGAGCTGGAGGACACGGTTGCGGCGATCGCCGGGCGCACCGTCCACGCGTACCACGTGGAGGGGACCGGCGGCGGCCACGTGCCGGACCTGCTGGGGCTCGTGCGCGAGCCCTCGATCATCTGCTCGTCCACCACGCCCACGCTGCCCTTCGGGCCGTCCACCGCGCTGGAGCACGTGGCGATGATCCTGCTCGTCCACGGCGGCGGCTGGGCGGTGCCCGGGGACGTGGACCTGGTGCGGGGCCGGATCCACCCGGCGACGATGGCGGCCGAGGGGCCGCTGCACGAGCTGGGCGCGATCGCGATCACGAACTCGGACTCGCAGGGGATGGGGCGGATCGGCGAGACGCTCCGGCGGACGCTGCAGCTGGCCCACGCGATGAAGGGGTGGCGCGCGTCCGGGCTGGCAGAGGGCGTGCCGGGGCTGCCGGCCGAAGGTGTGCTTGGCGGGGCTGATGGTGCGCGCGGCGGGGCCGATGGCGACGGGGTGCCCGACGACAACGAGCGCGTCCTCCGCTACCTCGCCAAGTGCACGGTGGAGCCCGCGATCACCCACGGCATCTCGGACGAGGTGGGCTCGCTTGCTCCGGGCCGGCTCGCGGACATCGTCCTCTGGGCCCCGGGCTACTTCGGCGTGAAGCCGGAGCTGGTCCTCAAGGGCGGCTACCTCGCCTGGGGTCCCACCGGTGACGGCAACGCCACCATCACGGGCGCCCAGCCCACGCGGATCCGCGGCCACTGGGGCGCGTCCGGCTCCGCACCGGCGCAGGACTCGGTCACGTTCGTCTCGCAGCAGGCCCTGGACGGCGGGATCGCCGCACGCCTGGCGACTCGTCGGCGGGTGGTGGCGGTCCGCGGGACCCGCGGCCTCACCCGCGGCTCACTGGCGCTGAACCGGGCCACCGCGCCCATCGAGGTGGATCCGCGCGACGGCACCGTCACGCTGGGCGGCCGCACGCTACGGTGCGAGCCTTCGGCCACGGTACCCCTGAGCCGCCGCTACCTTCTCCGTTGACACCGCCAACATCTCCGGTCGCGCCCGGCAGCCCGCTTCGAGGACCCAACCCGCCATGACGCCCAGCCACGTCCGCCCCGTCGTCTACACCGG
>CAIYZX010000541.1 GCA_903930745.1 uncultured Chloroflexota bacterium
AAACAACAACGACCCCTGGGGCGAACCCGGGGGTCGTCTGGTATCTGTCCGAGAGGGCCTGGTGAGCCCGGAAGGATTCGAACCTTCAACCTAGGGATTAAGAGTCCCCCGCTCTACCGTTGAGCTACGGGCCCGGACGGCCGAGAGGATAGCGCAGATTCCCCGGACCGCGCGAGGGTCCCGGGCGCGACGGCCCTAGGACTCCTGGTTGTCGATCTGGGCGCGCTGCAGCCTGCCGCTGAAGTCGATGTAGACGGCCTTCCACTCGGTGAAGGTGTCCAGGGCCACGTGGCCCGCCTCGCGGTGCCCGTTGCCGGTGTCCTTCCAGCCACCGAACGGCAGGTGCGTCTCCGCGCCCGTGGTGCCGGCGTTCACGTAGACGATGCCGGTCTCGAAGTCGCGCATCGCCCGGAAGGCGGTGTTCACGTCACGCGTGAAGATGGACGCGGAGAGCCCGTACCGCACGTGGTTGGCCACGGAGATGGCCTCGTCGTACCCGTCCACCGGGATCACGGAGAGCACGGGGCCGAAGATCTCCTCCTGGGCGATCCGGCTCATGGGCGCCACGTTCGAGAAGATCGTGGGCTCGAAGAAGTGGCCGTTGGCGAGGTCGCCGCCGGTGGCGCGGTCGCCGCCCACCACGAGGTCGCCCTCGCCCTTGCCGATCTCGATGTAGGACGCCACCTTCTCCACGGCCGCAGCGTTCACGAGCGGACCCACGTCCACCGTGTCCAGCAGGCCGGAGCCCAGGCGCAGCTGCTTGGTGCGCTCCACCAGGCGGGCCACCAGCTCGTCCGCGATGGGCCGGTCCGCGATGACGCGGGAGCAGGCGGTGCAGCGCTGGCCGGTGGTGCCGAAGGCGGACCAGAGGATGCCGTCCACCGCGAGGTCCAGGTCCGCGTCGCGGAGGACCACCACGGCGTTCTTGCCGCCCAGCTCCAGGCTGAGGCGCTTGAGGCGCCGGCCCGCGCGCTCCGCGATGGAGCGGCCGGTGGCGGACGAGCCCGTGAAGGAGATGACCGGGACGTCCGGGCTGTCCACGATGGCGTCGCCCACCTCGGCGCCGCGGCCCGTGACCAGGTTGACCACGCCCGCCGGGAAGCCCGCCTGCTCCATCAGCTCAACGAGGAGCGTGGCGCAGTGCGGCGCATCGCTGGACGGCTTGAAGACCACGGTGTTGCCCGAGACCAGCGCGGGCATCATCTTCCAGCACGGGATGGCGATCGGGAAGTTCCATGGCGTGACGATGCCCGCGATGCCCAGCGGCTGGCGGATGCTCATCGCCCACTTGTCCGGCAGCTCGGACGGGACGGTGTCGCCGAAGAGCCTCCGGCCCTCGCCCGCCATCAGGAAGGCGATGTCGATGCCCTCCTGGACGTCGCCGCGAGCCTCCGCGAGCACCTTGCCCATCTCGCGCGTCATCGCGTGCGCCAGGCGCTCCTTGTGCTCCGCCATGAGGGCGCCGAAGCGGTAGAGGAGCTCGCCGCGCTTGGGCGCCGGCGTGGCCTTCCAGGAAGGGAACGCCTCGCCCGCCGCGCGGACCGCCATCGCCACGTCCGCACGGGTCCCCTGCTGGAACCGGCCCACCACGTCGCGGGTGTCCGCGGGGTTCACGGACTCGAACGTCTCGCCGGACGAGGACTCCACCCAGCGGCCGGCGATGAAGAGGCGGTGGGTCTGCGGATCGGCCATGGGTTGGACCTCGTGGTGGCGTTGCGGGGAGGGCTGGGGATTGGCGCAATCGTCCGGCCGCGAACAGGTCAGCGTCAAACGCGAAACGGGCGTGGCGGCAGGCCGGGCGCGGAGTACGCTCCGCCTCGCCATGAGCGAGCACGACGCCACCCCCACGCCCGACCCGGTTGGTCCCCCCAACGCGATGCAGGTCCCGCGCTTTGCCGGGCCGGACACGTTCGCGAGGCTGCCGCGCCTGGACGACGTGGGCCACGCCGCCGTCGCGCTCGTTGGCGTCCCGTTCGACGCCGGCGTCTCGTACCGCAGCGGCGCGCGCTTCGGTCCCCAGGCCATCCGGGTCGGCTCCAAGCTGCTGCGGCCGTACCACCCGTTACTGGACGTCTCGCCGTGGAAGGTCCACCAGGTGGCGGACGCCGGCGACATCGCGGCCAACCCGTTCTCCATCGCGGAGGCGATCGCAGCCATCGAGGCCGGCGCCACCGCCCTGCTGGAGCGGGCGGACCGGCTGATCGCCCTGGGCGGTGACCACACGATCGCGCTGCCGTTCCTGCGCGCCCTCCATGCCCGCCGTGGGCCCATCGCTCTCGTCCACTTCGACGCCCACCTGGACACCTGGGACACGTACTTTGGCGAGCCGTACACGCACGGCACCCCGTTCCGCCGCGCCTTCGAGGAGGGCATCCTGGCCCGCGAGCGCTCGCTCCACGTGGGCATCCGCGGGCCGCTCTACTCCACCGCGGACCTGGGCGAGGACGAGGAGATGGGCTTCAAGGTCATCTCCACCGTGGACGTGGCCCGGCGCGGCGTTGACGACACCATCGACCGGATCCGCGCACGCGTTGGCGATGCGCCGGTCTACCTGTCCGTGGACATCGACGTGCTCGACCCCGCGCATGCGCCCGGCACCGGCACGCCGGAGCCTGGCGGCCTCACCACGCGCGAGCTGCAGATGATCCTGCGCGGCCTGGACGGCCTGGACCTGGCGGGCGGCGATGTGGTGGAGGTCAGCCCGGCATACGACCACGCGGAGCTCACGGCCCTCGCAGCCGCCAACGTGGCCTACGAGTACCTGGGCCTCTTCGCGCGAGCCGCCGCCCGGTAGGTTCCGGGTCCGGGTTCGGGTTCGCCGGGCCCTCCGGGGTCGCCGCGTTCGCCGGGGCCCAGGGTTCGCAGGCCGCTAGACCCGTTCGAGCGCCATGGCGACCGAGCCGCCACCACCAAGGCACAGCGTGGCGAGGCCCAGCCGTCCACCGCTGCGATGCAGCTCGTGGACCAGCGTTGCCACGATGCGCGCGCCGGACGCACCGATGGGATGACCCAGCGCGATCGCGCCGCCGTTGACGTTCACCTTCGTCCAGTCCAGGTCCAGGGCGCGACCGTCCGCCAGCACCTGGGCCGCGAACGCCTCGTTGATCTCCACGCGGTCGTAGTCGCGCGGCGCGATCCCGGTCCGGCGCTCCAGCGCCCGCACACCCTCGATGGGTGCCAGGAAGAGCCACTTGGGCGTGGTCTCCGCCTGCGCGTAGCCCGCGATCCGCGCGAGCGGCGTGAGGCCGTGGCGCT
>CAIYZX010000542.1 GCA_903930745.1 uncultured Chloroflexota bacterium
GACCCGGAGCCCAGGCGCGCGAGATCCGCGCCCGCGTCACGGACCGGGTTGATCCAGGCCGTGGTGCGCCCGCCGGCGCCGCGCGTGTGCAGCACGTGGAGCGCCGTGTAGCGCGCGGCGATGTCGCGCGGGTCACCACCCAGCGTGAACTGCCCGTCGGAGATGAGGACCGCCATCCGGCGTGGATCGCCGGACCGGCCAAGCTGCCGCTCCCCGGCTTCGAGCGCCGCCTCGATGTTCGTGGGTCCGCCGCACGGCCGGTCCAGCAGCCGCCGCACGATCTCGCCAACGTCCGGCTGCTCGCCCAGCGAGACCACGTCGCGCGCCTCGTCCGAGAAGGCCACGACGCCCAGGTCGCCGGCGCGCACCTTGAACGCGAGGATCGCGGCCGCCACGGACGCGAGGGCCATGGGCTCGCCCGCCATGGACCGTGACGTGTCGATCATCAGGACCACCTGGCGGCGTTCCTCCACCCGGCGCTCAACGATCCAGTCCTGCGCTTCGGGGTGGGGCTTGCCCGCCACGTTGTCCAGCGTGGTGACCACGTCCAGCTCGCCCGTGAAGCCATCGGCCTGGGGCCCGCGCCGCACGCGCGTACGTCCCCGCAGGGGTCCAACCAGCGCGGAGGCCCGGCGCAGCACCTCGGCCACGGCCAGCCGCTCGATCTCCTCCACCATGTCGTCTTCGAGGTGCGGCAGCTTGCCGGACGAGAGGCGGGCCGCCAGCTCCCAGCCGGACGCGGGCGAGCCATCGGCACCCTTGATGTCCGTGGGGCGCCGCTTCACCTCGAGCACCACCTTGGCGGACGCCATGACGTCGCCGTCCGGGTCCGGGTCCGGATTCGGCGTCCGCTGCTGGTCCGTGACGACCTCGATGTCCGGGGGCTCAAGCCCGGTTGGTGGCGCTCGAACCTCGGCATCGGCGGCGGCCAGCGCCTTGCCAACGAGCTCGCCCAGGATCTCGTCAAACCCGGCGCCCGCGTCGTCGCGGAGCTCGATCCGGGTGCGAAGGGCGGCCGCGGCGGCGCGGCGGAAGGCGGCGGGATCAAGCCTGGCCGAACCCGTCACGGAGGAAGGCAGGTCAAGCGCGGCACCCAGGTGCGTCCCGATCTCCACGGTGGCGATGGCCCCGCGGATGGACGCGCCCTTGCGGATGCGGGCGTGCTCGCGGGTGGCGCGCGCGAGGGCGACGGCGGCGGTGACCAGCGTGCGATCCGGCGCGGAGCCGTCACCGGACGCGGCCAGGGCCTCCGCGGCCACGATCGCGGACTCCTCCGCGGACGACTGGTAGGCCAGCGAGAGGTGCTCGAAGCGATCCCGCAGCGCCTCGGAGAGATGGCCCGTGGCCACGTACTCCACCGGGTTCTGCGTGGCGACCACCATGAAGCCCGGCTGCGCGCGGACCTCGCCCAGGTGCGGGACGCCGATGCGCCGCTCGTCCAGCGCCGGCAGCAGCACGTTCTGGACCGTCTCCGGCATGCGGTTGAGCTCGTTGATGAACAGGACGGCGCCGGTGCGCATGGCCTCCACCAGCGGTCCCGCGGTGAAGGACGCCTCGCCGAAGCCGCTCTGGAGGACCAGCGGCGGATCGAACCAGCCGGTGAGCTTGGCCTCCGAGTACCGGTCGTCACCGTCCACGCGGACGGTGGCGCGGCCCAGGTGCTCGCAGACCGCGAGCGCGATGGTGGTCTTGCCCACGCCCACCGGCCCCTCGAGGAGCAGGTGGCGGCCGGCCTGGAGGACCGCGAGCGCGAGCGCGAGCTCCTCCTCGCGACCCACGATGCCGTGGCGGCCCTGGATCGCGGCGATGGAGGCGGCGACTGAGGCGGACTGGGCGGGCCGGGGGCTGGACATGACGCGGATGGTACCGCCCGCCCGGCGCCGTGCGGTGATGGGGCAAGTTTGCAATCTTCTGCAATGTCTTGACGGACTATGCTCGTCTATGCAACGATCCGCTGCGAGATGACCGCAGACTTGGACCGTCCGGACCGCCACCTGGCGCACGAGCGTCGCGCGCGCCTGCTGGATCTCGTGAGCGCCCGCCGCGCCGCCCGCCTGGAGGACCTGGCGCAGGCCGTTGGCGTCTCCGTTGCCACCGTCCGGCGTGACCTGGACGAGATGGCGGCCCAGAACCTGCTCCGCCGGGTCCACGGCGGTGCCGTCGCCCTGGACGGCCAGCGCGAGCCCCACTTCGACGCGAAGGCCACCGAGGCGGTCGCCGAGAAGGAGCGGATCGCGGCCCGCGCCGTCGCGCTCCTGGGCCCGGATGACACCGTCTACCTGGACAGCGGCTCCACCGTGCTCGCGGCCGCGCGGCTGCTGCGGGGCTGGGACCGCCTCACCGTTGTCACCAACAGCCTGCCCGTGGCCAACGAGCTGGGCGGCGCCGGCCCCAAGGTGATCCTCGTGGGCGGCGAGTTCCGCGCCACCAGCCAGGCCTTCGTGGGCCCCATGACCCGCCACCTGCTCGAGACCGTGCACGTGGGCAAGGCGCTCATCGGCACGTACGCCCTCTCGCTGGACGGCGGCCTCTCCACCACCGATGCCGCGGAGGCCTTCACCAAGGCCCTCGCCGCCCAGCGCGCCACGGAGGTCATCGTGCTCGCGGACAGCCGCAAGCTGGGCACGGACTCCTTCGCGCATGCCACGCCCATCAGCGCCATCGACGTCCTGGTGACGGACGACGGCATCGACCCCCACCTGGTCCGCGCGCTGCAGGAGCGCGGCGTGACCGTCATCACCGCCTGACCCGCCGCAGCCGAA
>CAIYZX010000543.1 GCA_903930745.1 uncultured Chloroflexota bacterium
CTTCTCGAAGAGCCGCGGCAGGACCTCCGGGGGCACGCCCGGCCCGTCGTCCTCCACGGTGAGGCGGGCGCGATCCGGCGCGAGGTCGTGGGCGGTCACCCGGATGCGCGCCCCGTCCGGTGTGTATTTCACCGCGTTGTCGAGGACGTTGGTCACGGCCTCGTCCGCGAAGACCGCGTCCACCTCCACGGTGCCCGCGCGAAGGTCCGTCTCCAGGGTCCTCGCGCCCAGGCGGGCACGAACGCTGTCCAGGGCACGTGCCAGGAGATCGTCCAGGTCGAAGAGGTCGCTGCGTGCCCGGAGCGCCCCCGCCTCGATCCGCGAGAGGTCCAGCAGGTTCGTCACGAGGCGGTTGAGGTACTCCACCTCGCGCTCGATGGCGTCCGCGCTGGCCTGCCGGTCGTCGTCGGAGAGCTGGCCGCCCGGGCGGAGGGAGCCCGCCGCGGCCCGGATGGTGGCCAGGGGCGTCCGCAGGTCGTGCGAGACGGACTGGAGGAGCGCGGACTTCAGCGCGTCGCTCTGGCGGGCAACCTCCGCCTCGCGGGTCCGCTCTGCCGCGCGGTCGTGCGACAGCGCCTGGCCAACCTGGTCCGCCGTGCCACCAAGGAGCCGCGTCTGCACGAAGTCCGGCTCGCCGGCGGTCCGTGCCCGAACGGCCCAGATGGAGCCCAGCGGCTCGCCGGACGCCTCGATGCGGATCCGGTACGTGTCCGTGGCCTGGGCAGGTCCCTTCGGGGAGCCCGGGCGCACGACAGTGGTCCAGCGCGCGGGCAGGTCCCCGGGCGTCCGCTGCAGGACGGTCAGCCGCGCCGGCACGGCGGGCACCGGGCCGGTGCCGCTGTCGGCCACCACCACCTCCGTGGCCGGGTCCGGGCCGATCGCGATCCACGCCCGCTGCAGCTCCGCCTCGCCCGCCAGCAGGTCCAGGATCGCCTTGAGCGCCTCGCCGATCGTGTCGCGCGTCGCCAGCGAGCGGCTCACGCCGAACAGCGCCCGCGCCTCGCGCTCTCGGGCCGTGGCCAGCTCCGCGCGCTCGCGCTGCATCGCGGCCAGCCGCCCCACCACCACGCCCACGAAGAGCAGGAGCACCACGGAGAGGAGCACGCCGGGATCGTGGATCGCCAGCGTGAAGCGAGGCTCGGTGAAGAGGTAGTTGTAGAGCGTGGCGGAGCCGATGGCGGTGACCACCGCGCCGTCCGTGCCCACGAGCAGCGCCACGAGGACCACGGCCACGAGATACGCGGCCGATGCGTTGTCCACGCCCACGGCGTGCTCCAGGGCGGCCACGACCGCCGTGGCGGCGGCAAGGGAGCCACCGGTAGCAACGACCAATGAGACGAGGTGGCGGACGGACGGGCGCATCGCGCCGATGCTAGCCCCTCGCACCGCGGCCCACGAGGAGGCGCCTACGAGTAGAGGACGAACGGGTCGTTCTCGGCCAGGCGGCGGGCGAAGGAGCGGCGCTCCAGGCAGGCCAGCACGGACACGGGGAGGTGGTCCGTCCAGACGCGCGCGAGGGCGGGGTCGTCGATGCGGTCCGCGGCGGCGATCAGCGCGTAGACGGTCTCCGAGAGCTCCGGGGGGACCAGCCACTCGTTGGCGGACGCGCGCGCCTCCAGGAGCTGGCGGCGGTGCCTCTGGCGCGGGGTGAGATCCGCCGCGTCCGGGTCCGTTGACCGCTCAAGGGCGCACAGGCGGTCGAACGCGCGGATCGCCTCCTCGCACAGCTGCCCGGACGCCGTCACGTGGCCCATCCCCATCTCCCTCCTGGGCCGCCTCGGTGGGGCGGCTCGCCCCATCGTAACCGCGTGGCGAACCCGCGGAGGGCCGCTCGCGCAACACGCGCCGCGGTCCGTCCGTCACCGGCATCGGCGTCCACCGGCCCTCACCGTCGCGCGGGCGGGCGGGCAGGATCCGGGGCAGCACGCCGCGAGGAGGGACACATGACCCAGCAGACGGAGACACAGGCGGAGGGCGGGATCGCCCGGGGCCTGGCGACGATCGTCGCCCTGCTCGCCGTCGTCATCGGCGTGCCCGCCTGGCTGATCGCCGGCGCCGCCGCAGGCTGCGGCTGCACGCAGCCCGC
>CAIYZX010000544.1 GCA_903930745.1 uncultured Chloroflexota bacterium
CGCGCGCGTCCACGAGGGGCGCGGCGGTGGCGATGGACATCAGTTGAAGACCACGTCTGCGGGCATGCCCGGCTTGAGCTTGCCGTCCGCGGGATCGATGGTGAGCTCGATGGCGAAGACGGTGGACTTGCGCCCGTCCGCTGTCTGGACGTTGCGCGGCGTGAACTCCGCCTGGTCCGCGATCCGGGAGACCTTGCCGGTGAACTCCTGGCCCGCCCAGCTGTCCACGGTGACCGTGACGGTCTCGCCGAGCGTGACGGCGCCGTACTTGTCCTCCGGGACGTAGACCGTGACGGTGAGGTGCGCGAGGTCCGCGATCTCCATCAGGGCGGCACCGGGCGATACCACCTCGCCGGCCTCCACGCTGCGCGAGAGGACGGTGCCGTCCGCGGGGGCGAGGATGATGAGTCGGGCGATCTGCGCATCCACCACGGCCACGGCGGCGTTGGCCGCCTCCAGCTGCGCGGCCGCGGCCTGCTCGCCGGCCTGGGAGGCGTCGCTCTTGGCGCGGGCGGCATCGGCCTGGGCGGTGGCGGCGTCAACCTGCGCGGCGGCGGCATCGGCCTGGTGCCGGGCTGCGTTCACCTGGGCCTGGGCGGCCGTGATCTGCTGGGTGCGGGAGCCGGCGCGGACCAGGTTGTACGCGGCGGTGGCGGTGGTCCAGGCGGCCTTCGCGGTGTCGCGGGTGGCCTTGGCGGTGCGGCCGGCGGCGGTGTCCTTCTCCATGTCCGAGAGGGCGTCGTAGTTGTCGCTGGCGCTCTCGTAGGTGATGCGCGCCTGGTTCATCTGGGCGCGGGCAACGGAGATCTGGCCTGCCGAGGCGCCGGCCCGGGCCAGCGAGAGGGCGGCGCTGGCGGCGCTGACGGCGTCGTTGGCGGTGGCCTGGGCGGCCTTCGCGGCTTCAGTCGCGGCATCCGCGCGGGCGATGTCCGCGGCGGCGGCGCCGGCATTGGCTGCGGCGGCGGCCACGTTCGCCTCCGCGACCTTGACCGCGGCCTGCGCCTGGGTCCTCTGGGCCTGGAGGAGCGTGTCGTCCAGGGTCACGAGCGGGTCGCCGGCCTTCACCGTGTCGCCGTCCTGGGCATTGACCGCGGTGACGCGGCCGCTCACCTCCGGGCCAACGGTGACCGTGGTGGCCTCGATGCTGCCGGACGCGGCGAGCTTCCCGTCCGCCCTGGCCTGCGGCTGGCTGGACCACCAGCCAACGCCCACAAGGGTCAGGACGACAAGCAGCACCACCGGTGCGAACTTGGGCGGGTGCGGCATCGTTCAGGATCCTCCTTCGGGCGCTTCGGGCGCTGGGTCAGGCTTCGGGGTTGGGGTTGGTTGCGTTGACGGAGCTGGCGGGGTTGGCGGGGTTGGGGAGCAGGCCGTACAGGGCGACCTGCGCGAAGGTCTGGGCTGCGACATCCGGGTCGATGGTCACGCCGGTCACGACGGGTGCGAACCCCGCCGTGAGCAGGTGGAAGACCAGCTGCCCCACCACGGACTGGGCGGCGAGGAGCGGGTGGATCGGCCGGATCGCGCCCTTGGCAGCCTGCGCGGCGAGGTAGTGCGTGAGGCTCTCGATGAACGGGCGAGCCGCCATGCGCGCGGCCTCCACGGCCTCGGGCGTCCCGGCGCTGATCTCCAGGAGGATGCTGCGCAGGATGGGGATCCTGGGCCCGGCGATGCGCGCCCCCGCCCGGAGGATCTCCGGCAGTGCCTGCTCCGGCGGCTGGTCCATGTTGGCGTGGATGACCGAGTCCAGCTCGGCGAACGGCCCGTACTGCTGGACGAGCGCCATGAACAGCGCCTCCCTGCCCGAGAAGAGGCGGTACACGCTGGCGCGGCTCACGCCGGCGGCCTCCGCGAGCTCGTCCATCTGGAGCCCGCGCAGGCCGGTGGCGCTCATCAGCCGCAGGGCCGCCTGCAGGATCCGCTCGCGTGCGCCCGGGTCCGGCTCAACGTCCAGCGCGTCCAGCAGCTCCGCCCGGTTGTGGAAGTGGCGGTAGAAGCTGGCCCGGCTGACGCCTGCGGCCTCCGCGATCCGCTCCAGGCTGGTGCCCGGGTCCTCCGCCAGCAGCGGACG
>CAIYZX010000545.1 GCA_903930745.1 uncultured Chloroflexota bacterium
AGCGCCACGGCCTCACGCCGCTCGCGCGGATCGCGGGCTACGCGCAGGCGGAGACCACGCCCAAGTGGCTCTTCCTGGCACCCATCGAGGGTGTGCGGGCGCTGGAGCGCCGGACCGGGATCGCGCCGCGCGACTACGACCTCGTGGAGATCAACGAGGCGTTCGCGGCCCAGGTGCTGGCGGACGGTCGGGCGCTGGACCTGGACTGGGAGAAGGTCAACGTCAACGGCGGGGCCATCGCGCTGGGGCATCCCATCGGCGCGTCCGGCGCGCGCATCGTCGCCACGCTGGTCCACGAGCTGCACCGCTCCGGTGGACGGCTGGGCCTCGCCACGCTGTGCCTTGGCGGTGGCGGCTCGGTCGCCATGGCGCTCGAGCGGGTCTAGGGGCCGGTCGAACCCGGAAGCGCCGCCGAGCCCGCCGACTCCTGGGCGCGGACGCTACCGGGCGGCGGCCCGCGCGAAGAGCCCGAGGTACTCGTACGCCACGTTTGCGGCCGCGAGGGCGGTGAGCTCTGCGTGATCGTAGGCGGGGCTGACCTCCACGACGTCGCCGCCCGCCAGGTCCAGCCCGTCCAGGCCGCGCAGGATCATCTGCAGCTCGCGCGTCGTGAGGCCGCCGGGTTCCGGCGTGCCCGTGCCGGGGGCATGTGCGGGGTCCAGCACATCGATGTCCACCGACAGGTAGACCGGCGCATCGCCAACGCGGGCACGGATCCGGTCGATCGTGTCGTCCACGCCGCGCCGCGCAACGTCCACGGTGGAGATGACCCTGAAGCCCATCTCCTCGTCCTCGCCAAGGTCCGCGGTGGAGTAGAGCGGCCCGCGAATGCCCACGTGCAGCGAGCGCTCTCGGGCGAGGATGCCCTCCTCGAAGGCGCGGCGGAACGGGGTGCCGTGCGTGTACGGCTCGCCGAAGTAGGTGTCCCAGGTGTCCAGGTGGGCATCGAAGTGGACGAGGGCGATGGGCCCGCGGCGGGCGTGCAGGGCGCGCAGGAACGGCAGCGCGATCGTGTGGTCGCCGCCCAGGGCGATCAGCCGGTCCGCCCGCTCCAGCAGGGCGGTGGCACCTGCCTCGATTGCCGTGATCGCGTCCGCGATGGAGAACGGGTTGGCCGCGATGTCACCGGCGTCCGCCACCTGGTGGACCTTCCACGGCGAGACGTCCAGGAACGGGTGGTATGGCCGCAGCAGCTTGGAGCCGGCCCGGATGGCCTGGGGGCCGAAGCGCGCGCCGCTGCGGTACGAGACGCCGGCGTCGAACGGGACGCCAACGAGCGCGACGGCGGCGTGGCCCACGTCGTCCAGGCGCGGCAGCCGCGCGAACGTGTCCGGCCCGGCAAACCGCGGGACCTGCATCGCGTTGGGGGGACCGACCGGCCCGGGCGTGGGGGTGGCGTGGTGCTCGCTCATGGCGAGGGGAGCGTACTCCGCGCCCGGCCTGACGCCACGCCCGTTTCGTGTTTGACGCTGACCTGTTCGCGCCCGGACGATGGCACCAGTCCCCAGCCCGTCCCGCAACGCCACCACGAGGTCCAACCCATGGCCGATCCGCAGGCCCACCGCCTCTTCATCGCCGGCCACTGGGTGGCGTCCTCGTCCGGCGAGACGTTCGAGTCCGTGAACCCCGCGGACACCCGTGACGTGGTGGGCCGGTTCCAGCAGGGCACCCGCGCGGACGTGGCGATGGCGGTCCGTGCCGCCGGCGAGGCGTTCCCTTCCTGGAAGGCCACGCCGGCGCCCAAGCGCGGCGAGCTCCTCTACCGCTTCGGCGCCCTGATGGCCGAGCACAAGGAGCGCCTGGCGCAGGCGATGACGCGCGAGATGGGCAAGGTGCTCGCGGAGGCTCGCGGCGACGTCCAGGAG
>CAIYZX010000546.1 GCA_903930745.1 uncultured Chloroflexota bacterium
ATCGTCCATCTTCGAGGCATGGGACCGCTGCGCCCCCATCATCCACGGCGAGCGGGCCCGGACCGGGACGCCGCAGAAGTACGCGGCGTTCGAGATGCTGGTGGGACTGCTGGAGACGCAGCTGGTCGCCAGGGGGACCCCCAGGCCGGGCCGCCCGGCCTAGGCGGCCGTGCCGACGATGCCGGAACCCGCGGCGCCTCGGGCGGTTCGGCCGCCTCGGGCTAGGCCAGGGTCGCCGCGAGGCGGTCCTCAGTCGGACCAGGAGGCCGTGACGTGCAGCGACGTCAGGACGCCGAAGGGGCCGAGCGTGACCGTGGTGGTCCCGATGGTCGTGTGTCCACCTGTGGCGAGGTGCTCCCCCACCCATCGCGTCAGCTCCACCCCGGCAGGTCCGCTTGCGGGAGAGCCGGCGATCGAGTCTGCGAGGAACCCGCGCGCCCGATCCAGGCTGGGCGAAGGATCAGCTGACTGGTCAACCAGCGCATCGATCTCCATGGACCCGGCGTCGGTCAGCGTCAGCTGCACCCGGTAGACCGTCCGATCAAGGCGGCCCGGGGCTTCATCCAGCCGGCATGTCCACTGGCGTCGTGAAGCGCCAAGCTCCACGACGCCACTGCACGCAAGCGTCCGCTCCTGGAGCCACGCGAGCATCTGTCGCACGACAGCCGGGCTGGAATCCACGGGACCCGATGCCGTTGGGCTCGGCTGCGCAGGCGAGGCGCTGGCAGGGCCTCCACCACAGGCCGCAGCAAGGACCGCGAGGACCACGCCCGCCAGGCAGGCTGATCGATGGACTACGCCCCTGCAGCTCAACCGCACGGATACCAGTACGTTGGACCGGGCGCAGTGGCCTGCCAGTGGTTCGCGTCATTACTCCAGGTGATCGCAAAGCCACCCAGGAAGATCGAGAAGCCGGTCACCGACGTGGACGCCCACGTGTGGCTGATTTCAGGATAGATCTTGAACGGTACGCCTTTCGTGCATCCGTTCAGGTAGAACCAGTAGTACAGCGAGCCTTGGTCCCAGTTGTAGGCATGCTGGGCCGTTGAACTGTCCTGTTCGGTCCAAGACGCCCCGTACTCATTCATCGCCTCCGGGTACGACCACGTCCACTGGTAGCCATTGACGTCGTATGTGTAGAAGTGGGTCAAGTACTCGTTGACGTCATGGTTCACCCGCAGCCCAAAGCCGTCCGGACCGCCGCACGGGGCCGTGCTGCCGATAGGAAGCGGGCAGTCCTTCTGCTCACAGGCACTCTTGTAGTAGGCCGAACTGCAGTTGTGCCGCCATGCGAAGGTCGCTCGTGCCAGCCAGGCATCCTTCTTCTCGTCGTAGTAGATCGTCGGCTGTCCCAAGATGATGTCGTTTGAGGACGATGCGAGGGGCGTGACCTCGCCGTTGGCTCCTGCATCCGCTCGAACCAAGCCGTGCTGGGCGAATACGCCATCGATCGCCGACTGACTGGCTCCAGCCGCCTGAAGTCTCGTGGCCAATAGGTCCAACGCCGCGAGATCTCCTTGAGGCGGTGCCGCTGAGGCACCTCCAGGCATGTGACTGACCACCAGGAACATGGCGAACAGTGCCGCCATGAACCGTGCACCATGAGTACGTCCCTGCATCCCCAGTGCTCCCCACCGTGCTCATCCCGTCCAGATCGAGGGCCGATGGCGCCCGTGACGACACGGCGAATACATCGTGTCGGCATGCCACGGGACAGTGCCGTAGTGCCGCTGGATTGGGGTCGCTGGGCACATGTGTGTTCGAAGTCATCCCAGTACGGAGTGGCCACCGTCCGGCGCCCTCGCTGTGGTCAAGCGCCCGGGCGATCTTCAAGTGAACGGCGAGGAACGGGCCCGAACCGCCAGGGCGTCCGGCTGGACTGACTCCCACCGGAGCCGGCGCATGCGTGACCTTGCCGCCATCCTCTCCTCCCTCGGCAGCCTGGCGCTCCTGGGGTGGATCGTCATCGCCGTGGTCCAGCTGCGCCTGCAGTACGTCCAGCGCCGCGAGGAGATCGTCCTGCGGCTGTACGAGCCGCTGCTCGCCGAGCCCCTGACCAGGGCCTACTGGCGCGTGCAGCACTGGGCATACGCCGACCACGCGGCGTTCGTTGCCGGGGCGACCGAGGACGACTGGACGGCGTTCGACCAGGTGGCCACGTTCTACGAGACCATGGGCATCCTGCACCGG
>CAIYZX010000547.1 GCA_903930745.1 uncultured Chloroflexota bacterium
CCAGATGGAGGGCCTGGAGGCGGACGACATGATCGCCACGATCGTGGGCCAGGCCCGGGCGGCGGACCTGGAGGTCACGATCCTCACCGGCGACCTGGACATGCTCCAGCTGGTGGACGAGGGGACGAGGCTGATGGTCTCCCTCCGCGGCGGCGTCTCCAACACCGTCACGTACGACATCGCCAAGGTGGACGAGCGCTGGGGCCTGCGGCCGGGCCAGATGCTGGACTACAAGGCGCTCAAGGGCGACAACTCCGACAACATCCCGGGGATCCCGGGCGTGGGCGAGAAGACGGCGTCCAAGCTGATCGCCACCTGGGAGACGCTGGACAACGCGTACGCGCACCTCGACGAGGTGACGCCGGAGAAGCTGCGCCCCCTGCTCGCCGAGCACCGCGAGACCGTGATGGAGAGCCGCGAGCTCATGCGGCTCGTCCGCGACGCGCCGGTGACCTTCGACCCGGAGAGCGGGCGCATCGGCCACTACGACCGCGAGGCCGTGGTCCGCATCTTCCGCGAGCTGGAGTTCCGGACGCTGATCGACCGGCTGCCGCCGCTGGCCGGTGAACGGCCGGAGGACGCCGTTGCCGCGATGCGCGCGCTCAAGGACGGGGTGCCCGCCGCCGGTCGTCCGGGTGCCGCCGCTGCCGGGACCCAGGCCGCCGATGGCGCTGCCGCCCAGAAGCCGGGCCAGCGCGCCTACACGGGACCGCGCGCCGGGGGCGGGCAGCTGCAGCTGAGCCTGGACTTCGACGTGGTCTCGGACCTGGCGCCCGAGCAGGCCGCCGCGCACGCCGCCAACGCCGCCAATGCCGCCAGCGCCGCGAGTTCGGAGGGTGGGACCGCCGCCGATGGCGAGGTGGGCGCCGAGGCCCGAGCCCAGGCCCGTGCCGTGGCCGAGGGTGATCTGCCCGCCGCGCTCGCCGCCCTCCTGGAGGACCCCGCCAGCGTCCCCGTGGTGGGTCTCGCGGGCGTCTCGGACCTGGAGCCCTGGCTCCGTGCGCAGGACGTGGTGGGCGTCGCGCTGGTCGCAGACTCGCCGCGCCCGCTCGCGGGCATCCCGCTGGCCCTCGCCGTGGCCGGCCCGGATGGTCGTGTCGTCGCCGCCGAGGGTCCGGAGGCCGCCACCGCGCTCCGCCACCTCCTCGAGCGCATCGGGAGCCGCCTCGTGGGCCACGAGGTCAAGGCGCTCCTCACCGCCCGCTTCGCGGACGACCTGGACGCTCCGGCCACGCCCATCGCCTTCGATACCCAGATCGCGGCCTACCTCGTCAACGCGGCCCTGCGCGCCCAGAAGATCGCGGACGTGGTCGCGGAACGCCTGGACCTCGTCCTGCCGCCGCCCGCCGCCGGCTTCGGGCCCGCCGTCACCGCCGGCCTCGAGGCGCTCGCCGCCCTCGCCGTCCGTCCCAGCCTGGAGCAGGCGCTGCGGGACGAGGGGGCGGACCGGCTCTTCGGGGAGATCGAGCTGCCCCTCGTGCCCATCCTCGCCCGGATGGAGGCCGTGGGCATCGCGCTCGACGAGGCCACCCTCGCGTCCCTCGCCACGGAGTTCGCCCAGGAGATCGAGCGCCTGGAGGAGCAGATCTACACGCTCGCCGGGCACCGGTTCACCATCGGCAGCCCCAAGCAGCTTGGCGAGGTCCTCTTCGAGGAGCAGGGGCTCCCGCACGGGAAGAAGAACAAGACCGGCTACAGCACGGACGCCACCACGCTGGAGGAGCTGCGGGGCCACGCGATCGTCCCGCCCATCCTGGACTGGCGCACCTTCACCAAGCTCCGCTCCACCTACGTGGAGGCGCTGCCCGCGCTCCTTGGCCCGGACGGGCGCCTGCACACGCTCTTCCACCAGGCGGTTGCGGCCACCGGGCGCCTCTCGTCGTCGGACCCCAACCTGCAGAACATCCCCATCCGGACGCCGCTGGGCCGCCGGATCCGGCACGCGTTCGTGGCGGGCTCCCCGCAGACGCGCCTGGTGGCTGCCGACTACAGCCAGATCGAGCTGCGGGTCCTCGCCCACGTCTCGGGTGACGAGCACCTCGCGGACGCGTTCGCCCGCGAGGCGGACATCCACCGCGAGACCGCCGCACGCGTGCTCCAGAAGCCCGCCGAGGAGATCACAGGGGACGAGCGGTCCATGGCCAAGATGGTCAACTTCGGGCTCGCGTACGGCATGAGCGACTTCGGGCTCTCGTCCCGGGCCGGCATCCCCATCGCCGAGGCGCAGGAGTTCATCCGCTCCTATTTCACTGCGTACACGGGCATCAGCCGGTACATGGTCCACATCCGCGAGACGGCGGCGGAGGCCGGGTACGTCTCCACGCTCCTGGGCCGCAAGCGGCGGATCCCGGAGCTGGCCTCCCAGAACCGCGCGCTCAAGGCGGCGGGTGAGCGGATGGCGATCAACATGCCCATCCAGGGGACGGCCGCGGATATCGTGAAGATTGCGATGATCCGGGCCGATCGCGGCCTGCGCGAGGGCGGCTTCCGGGCGCGTCTCCTGCTCTCCGTCCACGACGAGCTCCTGGTGGAGGCGCCGGTGGACGAGGTGGATCGCGTGGTGGCGCTGCTCCGCGAGACGATGGAGGGGGCGCTGCCGCTGTCCGTGCCGCTCACCGTGGAGGCGAAGGTGGGCACGTCCTGGGAGGGGATGACGCCGGTCAGCCGGCGTGACGCGGTGCTCGCCGAGGCGGACGAGGCGCCCGCGGGCCTGGAGGCCTGAGGCAGCCGAAGCCGGGATGCTGCTTGGCGCCGGCGTCTGGCGGAGCGGCCGGGAGCTACTCGGCCGGGGCGGCCGGCACAGGCTGGCGGAGGGCCTGGAGCGCGAGCCTGGCGCCGGTGAGCGGGGCGGCCAGCACGGCCACCGCGAGCGAGGCCGCCACCGGGAAGAGGAGCGCCAGCGCAAGGCCGGTCTGGTCTGCCGCCCAGCCGATGACCGCGGGCGCGACCACGAGGCCGAAGCGGACCAGCCAGGAGACGAGCGCCACGCCGTAGCCGGCGGGGATCCCGGGCACGGTGCCGGCGGTCACGCTCATCACCGGGAACATCGGCGACGAGCCGAGGCCGATGAGTGCAAAGCCCACGAACGCCACGAGCGGCGAGGCAAGCGGCCCGGAGGCCATGATCAGGCCCACACCGCCGGCGCCGATCAGCGCTCCCAGGCGGACCACCGTGGTCTTGCCGAGACGGTCGATCCAGCGGTCGTTGGTCATGCGGGCGACGGTCATCGCGGCCATGTAGACCACGAAGCCCAGGGCGGCGATGCCGGCCGGCTGGCCCAGGATGTCGGCGAGGAAGATGGCACCCCAGGCCGCGGCGGCGTTCTGGAGGATGGTGCACAGGATGCCCAGCATCGCGATGGGGACGAGGATCCGGAGCATCCACGGCAGGCTTCGGAGGGAGACCGGCTCGTGGCCGGCCACGTCATCCTCGGGGTGGGCATCCGCGATCTCGCGTGCCAGCACGCGCGGTGCGGCGGCGATCACGAGGCTCGCCGTCACGAGCGAGGCGAGCACGAGGTGGACGGACACCGGCACGTTCGCCCCGGCCGCCACCGCTCCGGCGGCGCCCGCCAGCATGCAGCCCGCGGACCACATCCCGTGGAAGCCCTGGAAGACCGAGCGGCGGAACTGGCGCTCGACGCCGATGCCGTGCGAGTTCATCGAGGCGTCCAGGGTCGCGTCGAACATTCCCAGCAGGAAGTACGTGGCGGCGAGCGCGAGCCACGAGCCGGACAGGCCAAGGATCGCGAGGACGACCGTGTCCAGGAGGCCCGCGGCGATGGCGAGCCGGCCGCTGCCGAACCGCGCGATCAGGAGGCCCACGAAGCCGCCGGCAACGAGGCCGCCGATGGGCATGGCCGCGACGGCGGCGCCCAGCTCCGCGTTGGACAGGCCCAGGCCGTCCTTGATGGCGGGCAGGCGCGGCAGGATGGAGGAGGCGGTGAACCCGTTCGCGAGGAACAGGAGGTTCACAGCGAGCCGCGCTGCGCGGGCGCGATCGGACGGCGCGGGGAGGGAGACGGCAGGGGATGTCATGGGTGTGCCGTCATGGTGCCGCAGGTCCGCCATCGATGCGGCGCCGTTGCACGGGGCGCCCGCGCGGGGCCGGCGTTCCCACGATGGCGCCCGGCGGCCCGCCCGCGCGAGTTGCCCTAGATTCCTCCGATGCCCGAGCTTCCCGAGGTTGAGACCGTCGCGCGCGATCTCCGGCGCCACCTGCTCCCCGATGCAGGCGGGCCCGGGCCGGTGATCACGGGTGCGCGCGTCTCGTGGGCGAAGACCGTGCGCGGCGAGGACCCGGCGGCGTTCACTGAGGGTGTGGCGGGCCGGCGCGTGGAGGCCGTGGGGCGGCGTGGCAAGAACATCGTGGTGGACCTCGATGGGGGCGCCTTCCTCACGATCCACCTCAAGATGACCGGCCAGGTCTTCGTGGTCCCGGCCACCACGCCCGTGGACCCGTACGAGCGGCTGGCCCTCTCGCTGGACGACGGGCGCGAGGTCCGTTTCCGCGACGTGCGCAAGTTCGGGCGCATCGGGCTCTACGCGGCGGACGACAACCCCTTTGACGACCTGGGACCGGAGCCACTGGATCCCCGGTTCACGCTCCGTGCCTGGCGGGACCGCCTTCGCGGCAGGCGCGGCCGCCTCAAGCCGCTGCTCGTGGACCAGTCCTTCGTGGTGGGCGTGGGGAACATCTACGCGGACGAGGCGCTGTGGCGCTCGCAGCTCCACCCGCTCCGCTCCGCGGACACCCTGCGGCCGAAGGACGAGCGCGAGCTCTACCGGCACGTCCTGGAGATCCTCGCGGAGGCGGTGGAGCGGCGCGGCTCCAGCATCGACGACTACACGGCCCCCGATGGCGACGGCGAGATGCAGGAGCGCCTGGACGTGTACCAGCGGACCGGCGAGCCGTGCGTGCGCTGCGGGCATCCCATCCGGCGGATCGTCATCGGCATCCGGGCCACGCACTTCTGCTCCTGGTGCCAGCGCCTCCCGGCCGCGGACCGCGCGGCGAGCGCGAGGCTCCTCGCGACGATGACGCCGCGTCCGGGCGGTGGGGCAGGCGCCGGAGCACGCAAGGGACGCCGATGGGTGGACCTGGACGGCGCCGGGTCCCTGGGGCGGTCGCCTGACGAGGACGGGCGCGCGAGGGAGCGCGAGGAGCGCGCGTCGAGGACCGCGCGGACCAAGGCCGCCGCCGCCGCACGGCGCGCTGCGGCCCGAGCCGGTACGGTGATGCCATGAGTCTCGTCCGCCTGGACCAGGTGACCCGCGAGGTGGGCACCTTCAAGATCCTCGATGCGCTGGACTGTGCCATCGCGCCCGGCGAGCGGATCGGGCTCGTGGGCCCCAATGGCGCCGGCAAGACCACGCTCCTGCGGATCGTCAGCGGCCGCGACGAGGCGGACCGCGGCACGGTGACCCGTCGCCGTGGCCTCAGCCTGGGCCTGCTCAGCCAGGAGGCCCACTTCGACGAGCAGTTCATGGCCTCGCCGGACCTCCGGACGGCCATCCGCCACGGCGCCGCGCACCTCGAGCACATGGCCGAGGAGCTGGAGCACCTGGAGCACGCG
>CAIYZX010000548.1 GCA_903930745.1 uncultured Chloroflexota bacterium
CGGCGTGCGCCGCCACGACAGGGGGTGGATCCCTTGGGTAATCGCAGGGTTATGCCTATGCCCGCACCGGGTTGCGCCGGGTGAGAATGCGCACCTGGGCCGCCCTGGCCCTCGCCGTCACCCTGGCCGCCTCGCTCCATGCCGTGGCCGTGGCGCTGACGGCGGTCGTGGATGCGGGGGTGTCGGTTGATGCGGGTGGGACCCTGGTCACGGCCGTGGAGCCTGGCGGATTCGGCTGGGACAGCGGGATCCGGGAGGGCATGCACGTGGCGTCGCTCACCACGGCGGACGGCCCTGGCGGCTGGTCCGCGGACGTCCTGGAGCTCGGCCGGGTGGTGGGCGTGGCGGGCCGCGAGGCGATGCTGCGGGCGAGCGTCGTCATGGCGGGCACCGGCGTGGGCCTCGCGATCATCGGTCTCCTCCTGGTGCGTCGGCCGCGGCGCGCGAGCCTCCTCGCAGCCGCCGCCTGCGGTTGTGCCGCGGTGCCGGAGCTGCTCGCGTACGGCCGGGGCATGGGCCAGCTCGTGGTCCTGGCGGCCGCGGTGGCTCCCTCGCTCTGGCTCCTGGCCTGGGGGCCAAGGGGCAGGCGTGCGGCGCTCGCGGCGCTGGTCGCCGGCGCCCTCGTCGCAGGAGCGTGGGTGGCCGCACCCGGAGCCGCGCCGGCGCTGGCCACGCCCCTCGCGGTGGCCCTTGACCTTTGGCTGGCGGGCTCGTTCACCGCGCTCGCGGTGGTGGGGGCCGGCGTGACGCCCGGGCGTGTTCGTGGCTGGGCTCGCACCGTGGGCCCGCTCGATGTCGCGGTGCTGGCAGGCGCCCTGCTCCTGGTGGCGGCGCTCGCGGGGTCCGGGGTTGGGGCCCCCATCGCCGCTGCGGCCGTGGCCCTGCCGCTCCTGGCCCTCGCCGGGACACGCCGGCGCATCGCCCGGCTGGCGGACCAGGTGCTCCTCGCGGACGTGCGCGAGCGCGAGGCCATCCGTGCGACGGAGGCGGAGCGCGCACGCCTCGCGGGCGAGCTGCACGACGGGCCGCTCCAGCGCCTCGCGGGCGTGGTGCGAGAGCTGGACGGACCGGTGGGGGACACTCGCGGGGTCCGCGACTCCCTCCGCGAGGTGGCCAGCTCCATCCGGGGTGTGGCCTCGGAGCTGCGCCCACCGGTCCTTGACGATCTTGGCCTCGTCCCGGCGCTGGGGGCGGGTCTGCGCGAGCTGCCCGCCGGGCCTGCCGGGCCCGCCGGCTTCGTTGCGCCCGCGGTGGAGCTGGCCGTGGACTCCGCCGGGTACCAGGCCACGGACCGGCCGCCCGCGGAGGTGGAGCTCGCGGCGTACCGGATCGTGCTGGAGGCGGTGGCCAACGCCGTGCGCCATGCCGCCGCCACGCAGATCACCGTGACCGGTGCCGCCGGGCCGCACCGCGTGGCCATCCTGGTGGAGGACGACGGGCGCGGGATCGATGCCGATGCCGCCCACGCCGCCGCAGCGGGCGGACACATGGGCATCCCCACCATGCGCCGGCGGGCGGAGCTCATCGGCGGGAGCCTGGAGATCCGCAGCCGTCCGGGCGGTGGCACAGTCGTGGCACTGGAGTGGCACCCATGATCCGCATCCTGCTGGTGGAGGACCACCCCATCGCGGTGGGCGGCATCGCCGCCATGCTGGCCACGGCGCCGGACATGGACCTCGTGCGGGTGGCCGGGTCCCTCGCGGGCGCGCGCGCCTTCCTCGCGGCGCCCGCCTGTGACGTGGTGCTCCTGGACCTCCGGCTGCCGGACGGCTCCGGCATCGACCTGCTGCGCGAGCTCGCGGCGCAGCCGGATGCGCCGGGCGTGCTCGTCCTCTCCTCGTTCCTGACCCGGGAGTACGTCTCCGCCTCCATCGTCCTGGGCGCCGGCGGCTTCCTCCTCAAGACCGCGTCCACCGAGGAGATCACGGCCGCCATCCGGACCATCGCCGCCGGGGGCCTCGCCTTCACCGCCGAACAGCGTCGCGCCAGCCGGACGGCCAGCTGGGAGCCCCTCACGCAGCGCGAGCACGACCTGCTCGCGGGCCTGCTGGCGGGCCGCTCCAACGACGAGCTTGCCGGCGACCTCGGGGTGGCCCGCAAGACCGTGGAGGGGATGCTCTCGCGGCTCTTCGCCCGTTACGGGGTTGTCACCCGCACAGAGCTCGCCCTCGCCGTGGACCGCGGCGCGGTCCTGGACCTGCCCGCACGGCCGAATCCCGGCCCCGGCGCACCCCTCCGCAGCCCGCGGGAATCATAGGGTTCTCCCACCTGTTCACCGGGACCAGCAGCCCAGACGGTTGGTGGAGACTGGTAGGCCGAGGCCCCGCCAGAATGACCCCGCTCCCCTGGGGTCAGGAGGTACGCCATGCATGTTCAGGAGGTCATGGCGCTTGTCTGAGCGGTCGTGGGCTCGTGGGCGGACTCTGCCGTTGTGGACCGGCTCACCCGCGCTTCCTGCGGACGGCATAGGCCGGCCGTCAGCCCTCGCGGAGGGAAGCGTCCAGTTGCGCCAACTCGTCTCGCGTCAGCAGTCGCGGCCCATCGTCGTCCGGCGCTTCTTCCGGGAGGGCATAGATGTCGAACTCGAGCGTCGCACCTAAGTCGGCAAGCGAGGCAGAGTGCTCCGGGGACACCTGGATCATCGGCCCCTGCGACCAGTGGCAGTAGATGGCGGCCCCCACGAACGCCTGATGCGTCCGACCGAGTGAGCGCAGCGTGTCCCAGCACGGACGCAGGAGCGCGATGAGGTCCGTGAGATGGTCGTGGAACTCGTCGGCGGGCGTGAGCCGGCTATTCACCAGCCAGCCCGAGACCTTGCGAACGGACGCCCGCGGCCTCGGCCTCGTCCCCTTCCTGAACGCGTGGTCAGGCGTCAGACCTGCCAGGGCCGTGATGTCGTCCGGCTCGAATTCCCCGACGAGCCTGAACCAGACATACCGCTCGTCGAGTGCGTGGGGGTTCTCGTCGCTCATCACCCAGCACTGTCCGTCCGTGAGGGTCGCTGGTCAAGGGCACTCCGGTCTCGTCCCTGCAAGGCACAACGAGCCGCGAAGGGCGCAGCGGAGGTTGTCGACGGACACAGGAACAACGGCTTGGCATTCCTCCCTGCCGAAGGGTGCCGGGACCGATGCCCGGTGGTCGCCCCGCCAGTCCCCGCAACGCTGAGTTGATGAATCACGGAACGCCGGGGCGGCGAGGGGCGCATTCGGGGCCGTCATCCGGGGTTCCGCAACGGTGGGTTGTCGAAAGGCGGAACGGCGACGGTTCCTGGCCCGCTCGCTCCTGGTTTCATCAACTCACCGTTGTGCCCGGGCTCGCCTAGGCCTCGGGGAGCTCGCGGGCCAGGCGTTCCGCGCGGGCGGCAAGCGGAGCAGGTCCTGCGGCAAGCGCTTCGGCGAGGGTGATCGGCGCCTCGTGGACCGCCACGGCAGAGGTGCCCACCGCGGCCAGCGCCTCGATGCCCTCCGGGGTGGCGGACCCGCCGATGGCCACGCACCGTCGCCCCGCCGCCTGCGCCCGGAGCGCCACGCCCAGCGCGGTCTTGCCGAAGGCGGTCTGCGGGTCAATGCGGCCCTCCCCGGTGACCACGAGATCCGCCCAAGCCAGCGCGGCATCGAAGCCCGTCTCCGCCATCACGAGGCCGATGCCCGGTACCAGCCGCAGGTCCGCGAACCGGTCCGCGAGGCACAGGAGCCCGAAACCCAGGCCACCCGCCGCGCCGGCACCGGGCGTCAACCGCTCCGAGCGTCCCGTGGCCGCCTCCAGCGCATCCGCGAGGACCGCGAGCCGCGCGTCCAGCGAGGCGACGAGGTTGGCAGACGCCCCCTTCTGCGGCCCGTAGACCGCGGCCGCCCCATCGGTGCCCAGCAGGGGATTCGTCACGTCGCAGGCGATCCGCAGGCGGACCTCCGCCAGCCGCGGATCCAGCCGGGCCAGCGAGACGGCATCGAATGAGGCGGACACCTCCGCCCCCAGCGCCCGCAGCGCCCCGGCCCCGCCATCGGTGGTCGCAGACCCGCCAATCCCCAGCGCGATCTCCCGGACCCCGGCATCCAGCGCCGCGACCAGCAGCTCCCCGGTCCCCAGCGTGGAGGCGGCGGCAGCGTCCCGCGAATCCGGGGCAACCAGGGACAGCCCGGACGCCCGCGCCATCTCCAGGAACGCGGCCCGGCCGTCCGCCCGGAGCAGCCACGCCGCCTCCACGGGCGCACCCATGGGCCCCGTGACCCGGGTGGACCGCAACGTCCAGCCGCCCGCCGCCTCCACGGCCAGGAGCGTGCCCTCGCCGCCATCGGCCAGGGGCGCCAGTCGCACGGCATCGGCCGGTCGCGCACGCAGCCAGCCGGACGCGAACGCCCGCGAGACGTCAACGGACGAGAGCGTTCCCTTGTACGAATCCGGCGCGAAGAGGACGCGCACGAGACGGGAGGACCCTAGACGCCCGCGGGATCCGCGCGCCCGGTCAGCTCCGCGTGCGCCCGCCGGCGCTCCAGGTACTCCGGGATCCGGATCATGGGCGGCCGCTCGTGGTCCGCCACCTCCTGCACGTCCAGGCCCAGGCGGCCCTTCCCGGATCGAGGCAGCTTCATCGTGGAGCCGATCTCCGCGAACAGCCGCGCCCGACGCCGCTCCTCCAGGCGCTTCATCACGGCCTGCAGGATCACGAAGGACATCTTGGAGAGCCCCTCCAGCTCCTGGTTCCGGTGCACGCGCCGCTCCAGGTCCACCTGGCCAAGCCCGTCCAGGCCCGCCTTGTCTGCGGCATCGATCAGGTGGCCGATCTCCACCGCGTACCCCGTGAAGAACGGGATCTGCTCCAGGAGCGAGCGCCGCGCGGCGTACTCCCCGGAGAGCGGCTGGATCAGCCCGGAGAGCTCCGGGAAGAACAGGTTGATGAGCGGCCGGGCCACCAGCTCCGTGACGCGCCCGCCGCCGCCCTCCTTGAGGACGCCGTCCTCCACGATGGGGCGCTGGTAGTAGCCCTTCACGTACTGCAGCCGCGGCTCCAGGAGGAGCGGGCCCAGGGTCCCGTAGACCATGCGGTGGTGCCAGTTCCGGACGTCCGTGTCCGCCCAGACGATGATGTCGCCGGAGGTCTCGTAGACGGACTTCCAGAGCGCCTCGCCCTTGCCGCGGAACGAGCCGTACCTGCTCAGCACGTCCGGGTGCTGGATCACGCGGGCGCCCTCGGCCTCCGCGATCTCGCGGGTGTCGTCCGTGGACGCGCTGTCGATGACCAGGATCTCGTCCAGGAGCGGGTACTTCTCCTGCATCTCGCGGATGGCGCGCCGGACGATGGGGCCGATGGTCTCCGACTCGTTGAGCGTGGGCAGGACCAGCGAGACGGTGAGCCCCTGCTGCTCCTTGAGGGCCGTGAGGCGGGCGAGGTCGCCGAACTCGCTGTGGTGGAAGTTGGCCTCCGCGAACCAGCGCTCCACGCGGGCGGGGATGGCCCGGGACTCCTCCGCGGCACGGTCCGCCGCGGCCAGGGTCTCCGCGCGGGTGGCCAGCTGCTCGAACGTCTGGCGGCCGATGGGCTCGCGCGTCTTCACCACGATCACCGTGGAGCGGGCACGCTGCGCCACCGCCTCCGGGAGCGCGCCGAAGAGCGAGTTGCCCGCGTCGCTCTGCGCCGCCGAGGCGCCCATGACCACGAGATCCGCCTTGTCCGCCTCGCGCAGGATGGACGTCCGGACGTTCTGGGCCTCGCGGACCAGCGGCTCCACGGGCGCGGTCACGTACTGGCGCACGAACGTCACCAGCGCCCGCTCCGCCTGGGCGTGGACCGCCTCCGTGACGCCCGCGGGCAGGAGGTGGAGCGCCACCACCGTGGCGTTGTGGCGGTGGGCGAGGGCGTCGGCGAACCGCAGCGCCAGCTCCGCGTGGGGGCCGCCGCGGACCGGGACCAGGATCCGGCGAACGGTGCGGGCGCCGCGCTGCTTGATGACCGCGATGTCGCACGGGGCGTCGCGGACCACCTCGTCAATGGTGGGCGAGATGGTGGAGGCGCCACCCTCGCGATGGGGCCCGGACTTGCCGCCCCAGCCGAAGATCAGGAGATCCGCCTCCTGCTCCGATGCCGCCTCAACGATGCCGGCGGACGTGTGCCGCGCGATGCGGACGAGCGGGTGGATGACGGTCCCCTCCGGGACGAAATCCATCACGCGCTGGAGCAGGCGCCGGGCCTGGCGGGCGCGGGTGGCGCCCTCGGAGAGCGGCATGCCCTCCGGCACCTCCACGATGCCCAGGGCGGTGAGCTCGCCGGTCCGCTCCTCCAGGAGGCTGGAGCCGATCTTCACCAGCTCCTCGGCGGTCATGGGGTTGGCGACCGGGATCAGGATCCGGGCCGGGAGCGGCATCGGGGTCATGCGCGTTCCTCCGGGGTGGCAGCGGAGGCCGCTCGCCAGCGTTCGACGAGATAGGGCTTGTCCAGCTCGAACTGGCGGGCCTGGCGCTCCACGAGGTCCTCCGCCTCCGCGGTGGTCATCGCGCGGGCCTCGCCCACGAGCGACGCGACGCGCCCGAAGTAGATGGGCACGAGCGCGTTGACCAG
>CAIYZX010000549.1 GCA_903930745.1 uncultured Chloroflexota bacterium
CGGCAGGTCCAGCTTCCCGAGGATGCTGGAGATGTGCTTCTCCGCGGCGCCCTCCGTGATCACCAGCTGGGCGGCGATGCCCACGTTGGTGCGTCCCTCCGCCATGGCGGCGAGCACCTCGCGCTCGCGCGGCGTGAGGGCGGCGAGCCGGTCGTCGCGCCTGCGGCGGACCATGAGCTGGGCGACCACCTCCGGGTCCAGGGCGGTGCCGCCGCCGGCCACGCGCCGGAGTGCCTCGATGAAGTCCCGGACGTCCGCCACCCGGTCCTTGAGCAGGTAGCCCACGCCACCCCTGCCATCGGCCAGCAGCTCTGACGCGTACTGGCGCTCCACGTACTGCGAGAGGACGAGGATGGGCGTGCCCGGGACCCGGCGCCGCGCCTCGAGGGCGGCCCGCAGGCCCTCGTCGCGCTGGGTTGGCGGCATCCGCACGTCCACCACGGAGACGTCCGGGCGGTGCTCCACCGCCGCCGCCACGTACGAGGGCCCGTCGCCCACGCGCGCCACCACCACGCCACCCGACGCCTCGATGAGGCTCGCGAGCCCCTCGCGGAGCAGCACGGAGTCCTCGGCGATCACCACGCGCAGGGGCTTCTGGTCCATGCCGGGATGATGCCGCACCGGGGCCAGCCCGCGCGGCGTCGGCCCGAGGGGTGGGGCTAGCCCTACCACGAGGATGCCCGCCACCCGGCTGGGCCGCCGCGGCGCGCCTCCCTACGGTGGTGGCACACACAGGGACCGGCGGCGACACGCTGCACGTCCGGCCGGCCAAACGAGGAGTGCCCGAATGGAAACCGACATGACCGAGACCTTCGCCGGGGTGGTAGGGTCCGAGGCGATGCACCCCGCCCCGCCCACGCCGCCCGCCCCGCCCGCCCCGCCCACGCCGCCGTACCAGGCGCAGGCCCAGGCACCAGGCTTCGCTCAGCCTCAGCCGGCCACGCAGGCCCAGCCGGGCGCACAGCCCGCGGAGCCGCAGCCGCAACGCCGGCACCCCATAGCCTCCTTCCTCCTCTCCCCGATCAGCGCAGGCTCCTGGTGGGCGCTCCTGGCGATCATCGCGGGCTTCTTCACGGCCACCATCTCGTTCATCGCGGTGACGACCCTCTTCTCCACGGGCGGCAGCCTGCTGATCGTCCTCGTCGGCGTTCCCATCGTCGCCCTCGGCATCGAGGCCGCCCGTCTCTTCGCCCGGGTGGAGCGCTGGCGCGTCTCCATCCTCTCGGACCGGCCGCTCATCGCCCACCCGTACCGGCCGCTGGACCTGGACATCCGCGCCCCGTACGGCGCCTGGGTCCGAACCTGGGCGGAGGCGCAGTTCCTGGACGTCAACCGCTGGCTGGACGTGGCCTACGCCCTCGTCGCGTTCCCGCTCGCGGTCCTCGAGTTCGTCGTCGCCTTCACGCTCTGGACCCTGTCGGCCGCGCTGACCATCGCGCCAATCGCCGTCGTCATCGCCCGCGGCTCCGGCTTCGCCGCGTACATCGGCACGGGCGGCCTGGACATCCCGCGCCAGGGCGTGCTCATCGGCGTCTTCATCGCCGGCCTCGTCCTGCTCCCCGTCGCGGCATCCGTGACCCGGGCCATCGCCCTCGCCCACCGCGCGGTCGTGGAGGGGCTCCTGTGCATCAACCCGGCGCAGGCGCTGCGCCAGGACAACGAGCGGCTCCGCACCAGCCGCGCCGCCGCCATCGAGCTTGAGGCCTCGGAGCTCCGGCGCATCGAGCGCGATCTCCACGACGGCGCCCAGCAGCGCCTCGTGAAGCTGGCCATCGACCTCTCGCTCGCCGAGGAGCAGCTGGACTCGGACCCGGCGGCCGCGCGCGTCCTCATCGGCGGCGCCCGTGACCAGGCCCGCCATGCGCTTGCCGAGCTGCGCGACGTCGTCCGCGGCGTCGCCCCGGCCATCCTCATGGACCGCGGCCTCACCGCAGCCCTGGCGGCGGTCGCGGGCAGGAGCACGGTCCCCACCTTCCTCGACAGCGCCCTCGGCCCGGACGAGCGGCTCCCCCACGCCGTGGAGCGCGCCGGCTACTACGTGGTCTCAGAGGCCCTCGCCAACGTGGGCAAGCACGCCGGCGCCACGCGCGTGGACGTCTGGATCCGCCGCGTCCCCGGTCGCCTCCTCCTGGACATCCGCGACGATGGGCGTGGTGGTGCGCACATCTCCGGTGGAGGCGGGCTCGCCGGCCTCCGTGACCGCGTTGAGGCGCTCGATGGCCGCCTCACCGTCAGCAGCCCGGACGGCGGTCCCACCGTGGTCTCCGCGGAGCTGCCCATCCCCGCTGCCTGACAGCCTGGCCCTTTCCCCGGTCCGCCGTCCCCGCTATGCTCTCATCGAACAGGCGTTCGAATGCAGGAGGTGCGGTGATGGCGGACTGGCTCGTGGCGATCGCAACGGACCCGCGCCGCTTCCCCGTGGTCCAGCACCGCCATCCCAACGGCACGCTGCCGGCGGAGCGGGACCGGACGCCAACGGTGACCCTGGACCACGAGGGGCGGCGGGTTGAGCGATGGACCTACGCCTGCGCCTGCGGCGAGCTCTACCAGTGGGACCGGCTGCCGTCAGTCGCCTGAGGCGTCCAGCTCCCCGGTCCGGAACGCCGTCATCGCGTCCGTGTAGCCCGGCAGGCCGCGCTCGTAGCCAATTGCCCAGAACCCGGCCCCGGCAAGCCCGCGGAGGTTCGCCTCGTGCAACTTCACGCGGAGCGTCGCAGGCGTGTCCACGTAGACCGCCTCCCATGTCACCGGAGCCTCCAGGCCAGGCGAGGACAGGGGACCGAAGCTGCGTGGGCCCACGCCGCCATCGCTCGCCAGCAGGTAGACGTCCACCACCTCCACCTCATCGCGAACCGGCATGACCGTCGCATCCGCGAGGAGGTCCATGTGGCTGCGCGGCAGCCAGTGATCGCCCTTGCCCAGGGATGGAGCGCCAACGACACCCCCGGCCGCGGGCCAGCTCATCCCATACAACGGCAGACCCAGGAGCAGGCGCTCCGCCGGGACGCCGGCAAGGGCGTACAGGTCCAGCACAGACCGCAATGATCCGCCGGTGGAGCCCTCGTGCCGATCCAGCGGGGCCGTTCCACCCGGCTCGGAACCGGCAACGCGGAAGTCATAGCCCATCATGAACACGCGGTCCGCACCCGCCTCCAGTGCGGCGGAGGCCATGGCGGCACCTGAGAGCCGCGCCGGCGTGGCGACGGACACCGTGGCCACCGGGTCCGCCGCCCGGAGCGAGGTCCGGAGGGCGCCAACGAACGCCGCGTACGCGGGCACGAGGTCCCCGTCCAGCCCCTCGAC
>CAIYZX010000550.1 GCA_903930745.1 uncultured Chloroflexota bacterium
CACGAGGGCGACGACGACCTCTTCGCGGACCTGCTGCTCGCCCGCGAGGACGAGATGGACCCGGAGGAGTTCTTCGACGTCGTCCAGGGCGTCAGGCGACGGGTGCAGGACAGCTACGAGCACGACACGCTGATCGAGGCGATCGCCGAGGAGCTGGAGCGCGACTACGGCTTCATCGCCATCACCGAGGATCGCCTCACGGCCGCCGTGAACGTCTCCAAGGACGAGGATGAGAACTTCCTCGCGGACCTGGACTCCTCCGCGGAGGACGTGGACTACTCCACGCTCCTCGCGGACCTGCGCGACGGCGGCCTGCCGAACTGACGGCGGGTGCGATGCGGGTCGTCATCGGACGAGCGCGCGCGGCCTGGGACCGCCGCCCAACCCCTGTGGGACACGGCCTACCACGGCGGAGTACCCGGACGGGGGGCTGACCCGCACCCCGAGCGCGCACGCTGAAGGTCATGGCAGGGCCAGTACCTAGGGATCGGCGCCTTGAGACGGAACTTGATCCCACAGAACGGGTACCCGTTCGTGGGCGTCCTGGTGGGATTTGGCAAGTCCTGAACGTGACCACGGGCTATCGGACATGTCCTACACGGACGTGGGGAAACTGTCTGACATGCCCTGAGGATCAAGGCGCCCCGGACACCGGCCTTCCGACCTGGCCCCTCCGTACGCCAGTCCCCTACTTGCTGAACAGGATCTCGATCACGTCGCCGTCGCGGACCCGGTAGGTCTTCCCCTCCGAGCGGACCTTGCCGTGCTTCTTCGCCTCGGCCATGGAGCCCAGGGTGAGCAGGTCCTCGTACGCGATCGTCTCGGCACGGATGAAGCCGCGCGCCAGGTCGCTGTGGATGGCGCCCGCCGCGTCCACCGCGGACGAGTCCGCCGGGATGGGCCACGCGCGCACTTCGTCCGGGCCCGCCGTGAGGAACGAGATCAGGCCCACCAGCTGGTAGGACAGCTTGATCACGCGGTCCAGCGAGGACTCCGTGAGACCCAGCTCCTCCATGAAGACCGCGGCCTCTTCGGGGTCCAGCTCGCCCAGCTCCATCTCGATGCGCGCCGAGAGGGCGTCCACGAGCGAGTGGCGGTGCGTGTAGCCGGAGCGGATCCTCTCCACCAGCGCCGGTGCGTTGGCAAGGTCACCCTCGCCCACGTTGAGCAGCACCAGCACGGGCTTCTGGGTGAGGAAGCGGAAGCCGCGGAGGATCTTCTCCTCGTCGGCGTCCAGCTGCTCGTCGCGGATGGGCCGCCCGGCCTCAAGGACCGGCTTCAGGCGCTCCAGGACCGTCTGCTCGCGCTCGTTCGCCTCGCGCTCGGCCGGCGTCCCGTGGCGGCCGGAGCCGCGCAGGCGCTCCAGGCGGCGGTCCACCATGGCAAGGTCCGCCAGGGTGAACTCGAGGTCCAGGTTCTCGAGATCCCGCGCCGGGTCAACGGAGCCGGACGGGTGCGGGTTCGCCGCGGAGTCCCAGGCCCGGACCACGTGGACCAGCGCATCGGAGTCGCGCAGGCGGGCGAGATGCTCCGCGGGCAGCTCCTCCGCGCCCACGTGCCCCTCGGACGAGGCGGGCGGTGCCGGCAGGTCAACGTAGGTGACGTCCGCGTGGACGATCTTCCTGGGCTTGAAGACGGCGGCGAGCTTCTCGAGGCGCTCGTCCGGCACCTTCACGACGCCGACATTGAGCTGGAGGCCGCCGTAACCGCCGGTCTCGGCGTGGCCGCGGGTGAGCGTGTTGAAGACGGTGGTCTTGCCACACCCGGCAAGGCCCACGATGGCGATCTGCATCGGGTGATCGTACCGGGAGTTGGCCGCGGGCCGGTCCTCGTCCGATCAGCGGCTGTTCAGTGGCCCGCGAAGAACCCCGTCACGAAGAGGAAGACCAGCACGGCGGCGAGGCCGAGGGCGGACCCCACGGCCAGCCAGCGCCACTGGCTGGACAGGTCAAGCTCCGCGTGGGCGAGCACCAGGCGCTCCAGGTCCGCGCGCTGGGCAGCCGTCAGACCGTGCTCCGGGATGAACGTGGAGGCGCCCGTGCCGAAGTCCAGCACGTAGTCGCTGCCCTGGGGGCGCACGCGCCGCAGCGTGGACCAGGTGAACTGCGACATCGAGCCCTGCGACTCCATCCGCACGCCGGACGCGTCCGCGCGCAGGTGCACCTCGCGGGCCAGGAGCTCCGGGCGGCGGCTGGCGAAGAACGCGCTGATCAGGCCAGGCAGGATGCCGGTGCCGAAGAGCAGACAGAACAGGACGAAGACGAGGCTCGTGACGTCCTCGCCCGCCCAGCCGATCACGCCGCTCCACAGCATGAGGAAGCCGAACAGGGCGGACAGCTTCGAATGGCGTGTCACCGCCGCGGACACGCGGAACAGGTCGCCCTTGGTCATCCGGTACGTGGCATCCACCACGGGGCCGGCGACGACCGCAGGCTCCTCGGCCGGTGCCGGCGTGGCAGGAGGGGCCGGAGGAGGGGGCGGATCCACCGGCAGATCGGCGCCCATTGCCGTCAGTACCCCATCTCGGGATCGACCACGTTGACGAGCGCCTCCGCCGCGGCGAACCGGCGCAGGTTGTCGCAGAAGAGGTCCACGGACCGGTCCATCACGCGCGTGGAGGACCACGAGGTGTGCGGCGTGAGGATCACGTTGGAGAGGTCGTAGAGCGGCGATGTGGACGGCAGAGGCTCCTCACGGAAGGTGTCCAGCACCGCGCCGCCCAGTCGGCCATCGCGGAGCGCGCGGGCAAGGGCACGCTCGTCCACCAGCTCGCCGCGGGCGATGTTCACGAGCCAGGCGCCGGGCTTCATCCAGGCGATTGCGCCGTCCGAGATCAGGTCCGTGGTCGCCGCGGTGAGCGGCGCGGAGAGCACCACGAAGTCCGCCTCGGCGAGGAGCTCCGGCAGCTGCTCCGGCGCCAGCACGCGGTCCGGCGCCACGGCGCCAGGGTACGGCTCGTCCCCCGCCCCATCGGGCGCCGTCGCGCCGGAGGCCGGGTTCTTGCGGGTGGCGATGACGCGGCACCCGAACGAGGTGGCCAGCGCCGCCACCGCCCGGCCGATGGACCCGAGGCCCACGACGCCAACGGTGACGTCACGCAGCTCGCGGGACTCCAGCGGCTGCCAGGTCCGCTCCGCCTGGAGCTCCAGCAGCGACGGGAGCCGGCGCGAGACCGCAAGGATCATCAGCATCACGTACTCCGCCACCGGGCGGCTGAAGACACCGCGGGCGTTCGTGATGACGAGCCCGCGCTCGCGGGACGCCGTGGTGAGCACGCGCTCCACGCCCGCGGTGGCCGAGTGGACCCAGCGCAGGCGGGGCGCCCGGGACAGGATCCGGTCGAAGGTCTCGGCGGGGAGGCGGCCGCGGAGCATCACCTCCACGTCATCGAGCGGACCGTCCGCGTGGCCGTCGAAGCCGATGGTGACGAGCCGCGCTCCGGGCGCCGCCGCGCGGATCGCCTCGAGGTCGCGGGCCCGGTACCGGGCGGACAGGATGGGCGTCAGGGCGATCGCCGCCGGGGTGCCGTTGGGGCCCGAGCCGGGTCCCGGTGTCCGCGCTGCGGCCTCGCTCACGCCATCCCTCCTACGGCCGCGGGCTCCTCGCCCCTCGGCAGGTCCATCCGCCGCACCCAGGCGGCAGGGTTGTCGATCTCATCGGCCGTGGGCAGCGTGTCCGGGCTGTCCCACAGGCGTCGCAGCGCCACGGGCCCGCCCAGCTCCTCGATCCGGGCCACGAACGTCTCGCCCCTACGGTACTGCTCCATCTTGAGGTCCATGCCGGTGATCCGCAGCATCGCGCGCTCGAACGACGTCCGCTGCTCGCGCCGGCCGTGGAACTTCGCGGAGATGCGCTCCACGCCCGGGACCAGGTCCCTGCCCACGGCGTCCATCACGTGGTCGCCGAAGCCCTCCAGCAACGCCATCACGGCCTGGGTCTCGCGGAAGAGGCGGCGCTGCTCATCGGTCATGAGCCGCTCCATCCAGTGCTGGTCATCAGATCGGCCATCGCCGCGCAGCGCCGCGCCCACGGCCCGGACGGCATCCCTGGTCATGGAGGCGGTGCCCTCGCTGAAGAGCGACAGCTGTCGCTCGAGGCGCTCCGCGAGGTACGGGCGGAGCCAGGGATGCGCCTCGAACTCGAACGCGTGCGTCGTCTCGTGCAGCGCGATCCAGGTGCGGAACGGTCCCAGCGGCACGTCCATCACGGCCGCGGTGTTGCGGATGTTCTCCTCCACGAAGAGGAGGCGGCCCGGCTCCGTCTCGGCGGTGAGCAGCGCGAGGTCGTACTGGCCCTGGACGCGCTGGCCCATGAAGCCCAGCAGCAGCCCCATCTGGCCCGTGGTGACCCACCGTTCCGCGATGGTCATCGCCGCCTTCCCGAGGCCCGCGCCCTCGGGGAGGATCTGCTCTAGGAGGCCGCCCTCGAGGCGATCGACGAGCGAGGCGAATGCACCCGTGTTGGCGCGCACCCAGCCGGCCCGGTCCACCACGGCCACGCGATCCACGACGCCGGGCAGCGACGTGCCGAGGTGCGCCTCCAGGGCCGGCACCACGCGGGCCATGGCTGCCGCGTAGTCCGCCTCCGTGGCGGCGAGCTGTTCCGGGGCCAGGGCGCCGGGCGCCCGGCGGAGCCGCGCGATCGCGATCTCCTCCACCCGACGCCAGTCGACCAGGCCGCCCGCCCGGGCGGCGCGCTCAAGGTGCCGGGTCACAACGGTGAGTGCCGCACCGGCCACGAGACCCAGGAGCACGCCTGCCAACAGCCGCCGGCCGCTGGGGCTCCCATCGGCGCCGCGCGGGTTCCGCGCGCCGGAGCCGTCGCCGAAGCCGTCGCCGGAGCGCCGGCTTCGCCGGCCCGGCCCGGAGCCTGCGCCCGTGCCCTTGCCGCGCGCGCTGCTGGGCGCCGCCATCAGCCCCCGGACCCCAGCTCCACGCCCTCCACGTCCGGGAACGCCTCCCCGAACATGCGCGACGCCACGGAGCGGAAGCGCTCCACGTCGCCGGTGGTCAGCTGGATGTGGGTGGGCGCCAGGCCGCTGTACGTCTCCGCGGGGCGCGAGTGGCCAAGGGCGCCCGGATCCGCGGCGGTTCCCCGCGTGGTCCCCGGCGCCTCCAGCGCGTTGATGGACAGCAGCTCCGCCAGCGTGGCGGCGGTGGCCGTGGCGGAGTCCACGATGGCCACGCGGTCCCCCACCGTGGCCGCGAGGACGGGGCGGAGCAGCGGGTAGTGCGTGCAGCCCAGCAGGAGCGTGTCGATCTTGGCGGACGGTGGCCGCGGGAAGATGAACTCCCCCGCCCCATCGCGCTCGCCCAGCAGCGGCGCCAGGTCCTCGAGGACCGCGGCCTCCAGCTCCGGCCCGGCCGTGATCCCGGCCTCCACCATGGGCACGAATCGCGGCGTGGCGTGCTCGTACACCTCCACCGCCGGGTTCTCGTCCTTGATCGCGTTGAAGTACGCGTGGGAGCGGACCGTGGCGGGCGTGGCGATGACGCCCACGCGGCGGTTGCGCGTGGCGAGGGCGGCGGCCGCGGCACCAGGGCGGACCACGCCCAGCACCGGCAGGTCATAGCGGGCGCGCAGGTCACGCAGCGCAACGGCGGTGGCCGTGTTGCACGCCACCACCAGCGCCTTCACGTCGCGGGTGGCCAGCTCGTCCAGCGCCTCGATGCTGAACTGGCGGACCTCGTCATCGGACCTGGTGCCATACGGCGCCCGGGCATTGTCGCCGAGGTAGATCGTGGACTCGTGGGGGGACCGCCGCAGGATCTCGCGGAGCACGGTGAGGCCGCCAACGCCGGAGTCGAAGACCCCGATGGGCCGCGGATCTGACACGGGTGCGGGCTACCTCCGCGCCACGGCGCCGGTCGCCGCGAGCAGCTCGCCCGCGGTGCGGGTGACGTCCTGGCTGATCTGGGCGGACGGATCCGCCAGGACGAACGGAATCCCCTCGTTGTTCGCGCGGACCACCAGCGCACCGCCTGAGCTCACCTGGTGCTCCGGTGCCCTGCCCAGCGCCTTGTTGAGGAGCTCCGGATCCAGGCCGCCCGTGGAATCCGAGCGGTTCACGAGGTAGCGGACCTTGGTGGGCGGGTACCCGATCATCCGGAACGCATCCGCCATCACCATCGTGCTGTGGATGGTGGTGGAGTCGTACGTCACCACCTCGAGGATGGTGTCCGACTCGTCGAGGAAGGCCAGGTTCACGTCGTTGACCACGGCCGGCGTGTCCACGATGACCATCCCGTAGACACGCCGCAGCAGCGAGAGTGACTTCTCCAGGTCTCGTACCGTGACCATCTCGGCGAGCTCCACGCGGGGCGGGGCCAGCAGGATGTCGATGCCGGACGGGTCACGCCAGAGCACATCCGCGAGATCGGACTCCTGGATCCGGTCCGTGGGCAGATCAAGCAGGCTGGGCGCCTCCCCCGGCACCTTGAGCAGGGCCCGCAGGTCGCCGAACTGGAGCGACCCGTCGATGAGACAGGTGCGAACGCCGCGCTGGCCGATGGCCACCGCGAGGTTGAACGCGAGGGTGGTCTTGCCCACGCCACCCTTGGGCGCGAAGACCGTGATCATCCGGGCGGTGCCACGCTCGTCGGTGTCCTGCGAGACCTGCGTGGTCTGCTGGATCCGCTGGACCAGCTCGTAGCCGGTGAACGGCATCGCGAGCACGCCGTGGACGCCGTTGAACGGGTCCACCTGCACCGGGTGCTGTGGAACGGTGAGGACGATGACCGGGACGCGCAGGCCGCTCTGGGCGATCTGGGCGACGAGGCTCATGCCCTTCATGCGGCCCTGCAGGAGCGCGTCCACGAGGACCACGTCCGGGCGCATCTCGGAGACCAGGTTGAGGACCCGCGTGCCGTCGCTGACCACGTCCAGCAGCTTGATCGCGGTCTGCGAGTTGAGCAGGCCGCGGATGTACTGCGCTACCTGTGGGACATCCTCCACGACGAGGAGGCGGATCTGGTCGGGCATCGGTCCGACTCTACCACGCGGTCCGCGCGGCTCAGGACTTCCGGGCCACGAGAATGCAGCGCTCCGCCCCTGCGGCGAGCTCGCCCAGCTCGTAGTCCCCGGCGAGGGTCTCCACCTCCAGGCCCGCCGCCTCGGCGAAGACCACCAGCTCGTCCGGCGTCACGAGACGCAGGCGGTCCTGGCGAACCCAGCGGAGGGCGGGCTCGCCCTGGGCCCCCTCCTCGAAGATCGTGGTGAGGCGGACGGACGCGGTGGCGGCGTCGTACGTTGCGGCGCCGGACTTCATGACCGTGCGCCCGGTCTCCGGATCCTCACGGATCCACTCCAGCAGCAGCCGGCCGTCGTAGCGGGCAAGGTCGGCGGCGTCCGGGAGCCAGACGTCCACCAGGGCGAGGCCGCCGGGCCGCAGGTGTGCCGCCAGGGTGGCGACGGCCGCCGCCTGGTCCGCCCGGGACCCGAACAGGAAGATGGAGTTGAGCGGCACGAACGCGAGGGCGAACTTCCCGGCGTCCGCGAGGCGGATGCTCCGCGCATCCCCCTCGACGAGCGTCACGCGGCGGGCGACCGTCTTGCCGCTCTCGTCGGCGAGCTGGCGGGCCCGGGCGAGCATCGCCGGGTCAAGGTCCACGCCCGTGACCTTCCAGCCCTCCTCCGCGAGCGGGACGGCCAGGCGCCCGGAGCCCACGGCGAGCTCCAGGATGGGGCCGTTCGCCCGCTGCGCGAGGGCGAGGAGCAGGTCGAGGTCCCCCGGGTCCTCGGCGAGGTCCAGGTCGTACAGGCGGGCCAGGGCCTCGCCGGGGGTCTCCGCGGTGCTCGTCATCGGGCTGGTCAGGGCTCCCGGGTGCGTCAGGGTCGCTCGAAGCGGACGGGATGTCCGCCCAGCTTCTTCTGGGCGAGGGCGGAGATCACCTCGAGCGCCACGCGGTTCGCGGCCATCGCCGTGACCTCCGCGTGGTCGTAGGGCGGCGAGACCTCCACGATGTCCATGCCCGAGAT
Organism: uncultured Chloroflexota bacterium; assembly: GCA_903930745.1. GTDB lineage: Bacteria > Chloroflexota > Limnocylindria > Limnocylindrales > CSP1-4 > CAIXZV01. Next base: position 7,978 of record CAIYZX010000550.1, read on the forward strand.
GTCGCACGCCAGGGCGATCCGGCGGACCGCTCGCAGCAGCTCGCGGGTCAGGAAGCCGCCGGGCTCCGGGGTGCCGGTGCCGGGGGCGGACCCGGGATCGATGACGTCGATGTCCACGGAGATGTAGATGGTGTCCGGGCCGTCCAGCGCCTCGGCGATGGCGTCGTCGATGACGGCCTCCGCGCCGCGCTCCTCCACCTCGCGCATGAGGTGCCAGCGCATTCCCTGCTCCTGCATCCAGGCGAAGGTGTCCGGGGGCGGCCAGTAGCCACGAAGGCCAACCTGGACGAAGTTGCTGCCCTTGACCGCGCCGCTCTCGATGAGCCTGCGCATCGGCGTCCCGTGGCCGGCCAGCACGCCCCAGGTGTCCGTGGCGGTGTCCGCGTGGGCGTCGAAGTGGATGATGCCGATGGAGCCCGGGCGCCGGACCTCCGCCACGGCCGTGGCGGACGGCCAGGTGATGGAGTGGTCGCCACCCAGCACGATCGGGATGGCGCCCGTGGAGGCCACCTCGAGGACCTTGCGGTAGATGAACGCGTGGCCGCGGTCAATCCAGGCCGGGACGATGTTCGCGTCGCCCGCGTCCACCACGTCCAGGATCTCGAAGGGCTCCGTGCCCAGCTGGAGGCTGTGGATGGAACCGGTGGTGTACTGGGCCTCGCGGATGGCGCGGGGGCCGAAGCGGGCGCCGGGGCGATGGCTCACGGCGTCGTCGAACGGGGCACCCACGATCGCAACGTGCGGCTTGCGCTCGGCCAGCGCGGCGGCGTCCGCGATCCACGGCAGCTTCTGGAACGTGGGCAGGCCCACGTACATCGGCAGGTCATAGTCGTCGTACGCCTCGAACGGCCGGTCCCAGCCGTTGCGGGCGGCGAAGCCCTGGTCGTCGTTCGAGTCTGGGCGCTGGGCCACGGGTGACACCTATCGGCGCGGGAGCACGCCGCCGGTTCGGGTCCGCCGCCCGGCGGGGCGCGCAGGCCGGATCGTAGCGGGTGGCGCCAGGTTCGGCCGGGCCGTCCGCGCATCGTGGCACGCGTCAGGCCGCCGGGATCTCCAGCCGCAGGACGCAGATGTCAGAGCCCGGACCCTCGTAGTCCACGAAGGCGGGCATCCCGAAGACCTTCGTGGTGCCCGGCCCGTCCTGGACCGTGAAGCCCAGCGCGGCGTGGAAGGCCAGCGACGGCCGGTTGCCGGGCCACGTGATCGCGGTCACGGACGTGACGCCGCGGGCGCGCACATCCTCGATGAACGCCTCGTACAGGCGGCGTCCCAGCCCGCGGCGACGCAGGTTGGGGTTGGTGGCCACCATGTGGATGTAGGCCCGCGTGGGGTGGTCCGGGCTGACGAATCCCACGAGGAACCCCGCCAGCCGGCCATCGGCCGTCTCCGCCACCCAGGAGGTGCCGGTGAAGTGCTGCAGCCAGAGGCGCGGCAGGAGATGGTGGAGCGAGCGCCCGCCCCACCAGTCGTCCACCACGGGCAGGATCCGGGCGTGGTCCAGCTCCGTCGGACGGCGCAGCCGGATCTCGTCCGTCACGCGGGGGCCTTCCCGCCGCGGAACTCGCTCCAGGCTGCGTCCTTGGTGGCCGGGTCCAGCAGGACGTCCAGCGCCGTCTGGGCAACCAGCGTGGCCGCAAGCAGCACCACCTCGTCCGCGAGCGGGCGCGCGGCGGCGTCGCGGAACTCGATGCTGTGGCCCGGCGTGGGCATCTCGGTGATGGAGAGGCTGGGATGGATCGCCGGGACATGCCAGCTCACGTTGGCCATGTCCGTGGAGCCGGAGGTCTCGTCCGTGGGGTTGTCGCCGATGCCGTACGCGGCCGCGTTCGCGTTCCAGCGGTCCGCGAGCACGTGGTTGTGCTTCATGGTGCTGGCGTAGCCCGAGTACTCCACCTCCACCTCCACGCCCGCGGCCTTGGCGGCGGCCTCGCAGAGCTCGGTGAAGCGGGGCTTCATCACGTCGTCGTAGAACGCCTGGTCCGCGCTGCGGATCATGAACCACGCCCGGGTGCGGTCCGGGATGATGTTCGCGGCGGTGCCGCCCTCCTGGATGATCCCGTGGACGCGGCAGTGCGTGGGCAGCTGCTGGCGCCACAGGCCCACGGACACGAACAGCGCGATCATCGCGTCCAGGGCGTTGCGGCCGGACCAGGGATCCGTGGCGGCGTGGCTCTGCAGGCCCTTGAAGACGATCGTCACGTCCTCGGACGCCAGCGGGTTGATCTCCACGTGGTCGCGATCACCCGGGTGGAAGAGCAGCGCGGCGTCCAGGTCCCCGAAGAGGCCGTCCTGGATCATGATCTCCTTGCCGCTCCCCCGCTCCTCGGCCGGGGTGCCCAGGAAGACCACCTCGCCCGCCCACTGGTCGCGGATCGAGGCGAGCGCGATGGCCGCGCCAACGCCGGACGCCGCCATGGTGTTGTGGCCGCAGCCGTGGCCCAGGCCCGGGAGGGCGTCGTACTCCGCGAGGACGCCGATGCGCGGCCCGTTGGAGCCCTGGCCGCCGGTGAGCCGGCCGCGGACGGCGGTGGGCAGCGTGCCGACGGGGGCCTCCACGGCATACCCGTGGCGAGCGATGGCCTCGGCGACCCAGGCGGCCGCCTTGACCTCCTCGAACGCGGGCTCCGGGTTCGCGTGGATGTTGTGGCTCAGCTCCAGGATCTCCGCTCGGGCGGCCTCCACGGCGGCCGCGGCCGCGGCCTTGACGTCCGCGAACGGTCCGGCGGCGGCGGTGCTGGTGAGGCGGGTCATCTGGGGCTCCTAGCTCTGGCGCTCTGCGGAGAGGGTGATCTCCGCCACGAGGAAGATGGCGGCGAGGAAGAGGACGATGGGCGGCTGGAAGGCGTCCACGAGTCGGAGCACCACCAGCACGGTGCAGAAGAGGCCGATCCACGCACCCCGCCGGCCCGCCCGCGTCCAGTCCCCCTGGTAGGCGATCCGCCGGTGGCGGGCGAAGACGAGGAGCCAGGCGAGCGGCGCGCACGTGACCGCGACGGCGAGGCCGATGAGGATGGCCCCCACGTAGCCGGTCATGGTGTCCGCGTCCGGGCTGCGGGTGGTGACGAGGATGGCGACCAGCAGCCATGCGACCAGGGCGGCGCCCAGCAGCGCGAGACTGGCGAGACGGTCGCGGATCTCCATCGCGATCGAGTCTACCGAGCCGCCGGGGGCTCCACCGCGTCGATGGCGTCCAGCGCGACCGGCAGGGCATGGAGGCTCCCGATCTCCGCACAGGCCTCCACGCTGGCGTCCCGCTCGCTGCCGGGGAGCGGCGAGTCCTCCGGGCGGACCGAGAGCCATGCCGCGTGCCAGCCCGCGGTCCGTGCGCCCACGATGTCCGCGGCCCAGTCGTCGCCCACGTGGCAGATCCGGTCCGGCTCGATGCCGCCCAGCGCCATCCTCGCCGCCTCGAAGATCGCCGGGTGGGGCTTGATGGTCCCCACGCGCTGGCTCACCACCACGGCCGAGAGGTACGGCATCCAGCCCTGCGCCTCCGCGTACCGGTCGATGGTCACCGCGAGCGGCCAGTTGGACAGGATCGCCAGGCGGTAGCGGGCGGCGAGGGCGCTCAGTACCGCGGAGGCCGCGGGGTCCGGCGGCAGCGCCTCAACGAACGCGTGCGAGTAGACATCAACGGCGTGGGCCACCTCGCCCGGGTCGCTCCAGCGGGCCGCCGCCTCGTCGTCCCACGGGGTCTCGGGCGGCGGCGGCACCATCCCGCGCAACCTCGCGAGGATCCGCACCACGCGCTGCGCCAGGTCAACCTCGCGGAACTGCGGCACCTCCTCCCGGAACTGCCGCTCGCGCTCCTCGTGCCAGGCCGCCAGGACGTCCTCCACGGCGAACGGCCCGAACCGCGTGGCCATCTCGCGCGCCGTCACCTTCACGACGCCCCGCAGGCCCGTCGCGTCCACCGGCACCAGCGTGTTGCCGAAATCCAGGGTCACCGCCTCGATCGTCATGCACCCTCCTCCGCGGCACCCGGCTCGGCGACGACCCGGGCGGCCTCGATCGTCTCCAGCTCCGCGGCCAGGCGTCGCCGCGAGATGGTCACGGCCTCCGGGTTCCGGTCGCCCAGCACCCACCGCCGCCCCAGCCGCGCGGCGGCCACCCCGGTGGTCCCGGAGCCCGCGTATGGGTCCAGGACGAGATCGCCGGGCAGGCTGGACGCGGCCACGATCCGCTCCAGGAGCCTGATGGGTTTCTGCGTCGGGTACCCGGTCCGCTCCTTCGACGCCGGCGGCACGATCGTCATCCACCAGACATCGGTGGGCAGCTTGCCGCGCGCCGCCTTCTCCGGGCCCACGAGGTCCGGCGCGAGGTACGGGATCCGGTCGATGGCCTCGCGCACGAACCGCCACGTCTCGCCCTTGGCGTACCAGAGGATCGTGTCGTGCTTCTTCGGCCAGCGGTCCGGGCTGCGCCCACCGTAGTCGTACGCCCAGATGAGCTCGTTGAGAAACCGCTCCGGGCCGAAGATCTCGTCCAGCAGCAGGCGGACGTGGTGCGAGGTGCGCCAGTCCACGTGCAGGTAGAGCGAGCCGTGCGGCGCCAGCACGCGGTGGATCTCGCGGACCCGCAGCTCCAGGGCGGCCAGGTGCTCGTCCAGCGGCGTGGTGTCCGCGTAGGCGTGGTCGCTCACCACCTCGAAGCGGTACTGGCGGCCCGCGAAACCCGGGCGCACCCGCTCCCCCTCCCCGGTCCGGATCCGCTCCAGGCGGCGCACCCGTCCCGTCGCAAAGGGCGGATCCGCGTAGGCCAGGTCCACGCAGCCGTCCGGGAGCGCCGCGAGGAGGTCCAGGTTGTCCGCCTCCGCGATGGCCCCGTCGCCGGCCCCCGCCAGGACCGCCTGCACGGCGGCAAGGTCCGCGGGCGCGAGACCGCCGACCGGCCCGGGACGCGACGTCACCGGCTCACCGCGCTGGACGGGCAGATCTCGCGGAACGCGCAGTGGGAGCAGGCCATGTAGTCCGGCGTGGCCGCGTAGTTGCGCGCCCGCATCCCGGCGGCGGCGGTCCGGATCTGCTCCCGGGCCTTCTCGATGCGCTTGGCGTCCACGGGTGCCGAGCCCACGAGGCCGGAGTCCAGGAAGTGGAGCGCCACCGTGTCCGGCAGGCGCCCGGTCATCGCCTCGTAGGCCATCGCGTAGATGGTCAGCTGCAGGCTGTTCTTCGCGCGCTCCTTCGCCTTGGCAGGGTCACGCACGTCCGATGACTTGTAGTCCGTGATGACCACGCGCTCCGCGGCCTCAAAGAGCGTGGGCTCCACCACGTCCGCGCCACCCTTGGGATCCCGGGCCTCCGCCGGCCGCAGGACCGCGTCGGACCCGGCGGGGATGATGTCCACCCGGTCGTACCGGCCGCGGACCCGGTCGCCGTCCAGCATGAACGAGAAGTCCCGCTCCACGAAGGCCGGCACCACGGCGCCCGGCTCCAGCTGCTCCGCGCGGAAGCGGCGGAGGGCGTCATGCCCTGCGGCCAGGCGTGCCTCCTCGTGCTCACGCGAGAGGAACCCCTCGGACTGCCAGGCGGCGTCGAAGACCGCGATCAGCGCCTCCTCGGTCATCACCTCGCGGCGGGCCTGGCGCCGGTGGAACTCTGAGACCGCCGCGTGGAGCGCGGAGCCGTAGATGATCGAGTGGTGGGGCGCGATGGGCACCCGGAGCAGGTGCTGGAGCTTGTACTTCTGCGGGCAGGTCAGGTAGTCGTCGATGGCGTAGAAGCTGAGCGTGAGCGGCTCGTCATCGCGGGCCCGCGGCGCCACGGCGGAGGCCGCCACGCGCTCATTCGCGGCCAGGCGCTCCAGCGCCGACGCGGTCTTGGCACCCTTGCCCGCCACTCCCTCCGCGAGCGGCAGGTCCAGCGCCTCCAGGACGAACGGCGAAACCTTCCGTGCGCGCTGCCCGCCGTAGTCCGCGGCGTGGGTCAGGAGCAGCTCGTCGCGCGCCCGCGTCATCCCCACGTAGAAGAGCCGGCGCTCCTCCTGGGCCTGGTAGTCACCCTCGGGGAGCGTCTCGTTGACCAGCTCCACCGGCAGCGAGAGGGGCTCGCGGCGCCCGATGGCCGGGAAGCGCCCCGCAACGAGGCCCGGCAGGTAGACCACCGGGAACTCCAGGCCCTTGGCCTTGTGGACGGTCATCACCGCCACGGCGTCCGCGTCCGGGTCGATGTCCGCGGTGGCCGGGTCATCCCCCGCCGCGATGAGCGTCTGGAGGTGGCGGGCCACGAAGACCGCACGATCGTCCACGAGGAGCGCTGACTGGGCCCGGATGATGTCGAAGAAGCGCGCGATGTTCGAGAGCGCCTCCTCCGCGGCCGTGGTCTCGGCCGCCGCGAGGTGCTTGAGCCAGCCGGAGCCCCGCAGGAACGCGTAGAGCACCTCGCCCGCCGGCCGCTCGGTGGCCAGCTCCACGTACGTGCGCAGGTCCGCGACCAGGCGCGCGGCCGCCTGCCGCGTCTCCGGGCGCACGCGCAGGATTCCGGGCTGGCGGCCCAGCTCGTCCAGGATCTCGAAGATGGACCGGTTCCGGCGGCGCGCCATGTTGACCACGCCCACGAGGTCCTCGCCCGCGAGCGCGTACAGGTCGGACGCGGCCAGCGCGTAGACGTCCACGGACGAGCCCAGGTCCGCGATCGCGCGCAGGAACGCCAGCAGCAGCCGGACCTCCGGGCGGGCGTAGAGGCCGGACGTCCCGGAGAACCGCCACGGGATCCCTTCGAGGTTCAGCGACCGGAGCACGGGGTCCGCGGCGGCGTTGGAGCGGACCAGGATGGCCACATCGCGTGCGTGCGCGCCCTCGCGGATCCGCCTGGCGATGTCCGCGGCGATCCAGTCCGCCTCCTCGTGCCCCGTGGCGAAGGCCTCGTGGCGGACGGGCGCCGCCGCCTTGGATCCGCGCGCGGCCACCAGCTTCTTGTTGATGCCCGCACGAACCTCCAGGCGATCCGGGTCGTTGTGGCGGACCAGCCGGTACGCCGCGTCCAGGATGGGCCCGCGGGACCGGTAGTTGCGCCGCAGGACCACCACCTTCGCCTTGCGGTAGTGCTCCTGGAACTCAAGGATGTTGCTGATCGCGGCGCCGCGGAACTTGTAGATGGACTGGTCGTCGTCGCCCACCACGGTCACGTTGCGGTGGTGCTGGGCCACCACGGCCACCAGCTCCGCCTGCGCGCGGTTGGTGTCCTGGAACTCGTCCACGAGCACGTGCTTGAACCGCCGCTGGATCTTCGCCCGGGCGGCCGGCGACTCCCGCAGCAGCCGGAGCGCCAGTGACACCTGGTCGCCGAAGTCCACCGCCCCGTTCTCCGAGAGCAGGCGCTGGTAGGTGCCGTAGGCGCGGCCCAGCTCCGCGACCCGCCGCGCCTCCTGGGCCAGCGCCAGGGCCGCATCCCGCGCCTCGGGCGTGGCCTTCGCGCCCGCCTTCGCCAGCTCCTGGGCAGCCTCCTCCGCCGCCACGGCCAGCCGCTCGCCGTGGGCGATGAAGGCCTCCGGCGAGACATCCTCGTCCTTGGCACGCGAGAACAGCGTGGCCAGGGCATCCAGGAACCTGGTGGGGTCGCCCAGCGGCCGGTACTCGTCCAGCCCCAGCTCGAAGAGATGCTCGCGCAGGAAGACCACGGTCTCCGGCCGCGAGAGGACCCGCAGGTCGGACGGCAGGCCAAGCTCCAGCGCG
>CAIYZX010000551.1 GCA_903930745.1 uncultured Chloroflexota bacterium
CCCCAGGAGCACCCCCGAGCATGCGTTCAGACCTCGCCCGCCAGCTGGCCATCGTGGTCACCTTCTTCGTCGTCGTGGCCGTCAACGGGGCCGCGAACGCGCTGCCCATCAACGGCCAGATGACCAAGGACATCAGCGACCGGTTCAGCGTCTACGTGATCCCCGCGGGATACGTCTTCGCGATCTGGGGCCTGATCTACATCACCCAGGCGATGTTCACCGCCTGGCAGGCGCTGCCGCGCAACCGCGAGGACGCCACGCTCCGGAGCCTCGGCTGGCTGCCGGTGCTCGCGGGCGCCCTGAACGTCACCTGGCTCCTGCTCTTCCACTACAACCAGTTCGTGCTGGCGCTGCCGATGATCGTGGCGTTCCTGGTCACGCTCATCGCCATCCACCTGCGCCTCTGGGCGCGCCGCGCAGAGCTCACCGGGACGCGCTACTGGATGGTCCGCGCGCCGTTCGCCATCTACGTGGGCTGGCTCACCGTTGCCACCATCGCCAACACCGCACAGACGCTCCAGTTCGTGGGCTTCAACGGCTTCGGCATCGATGGTGCGCTCATCGCAGCGGTGGTCCTCGCCGTTGGCCTGCTGATCGCCGCGCGCTTCGTCACGCAGTTCCGCGACGTCGCCTACGGTCTCGTGATCGTCTGGGCGTACGCCGGGATCGTGGTCAAGGAGTCCGCGACGCCCGTCGTGGCCGGCACCGCCGGCATCGCCGCGCTCATCGTCCTGACGCTCGCCGCCGTGGCCTGGGCCCGCAACCGCGGGTGGCTGCGCGGCGGTGCGATGGCCTCCGGGAGCACGCCCGCCGCTGCCTGACCGCGCAAGGACCCCCGACATGGCGGGCTGACGAGCGGGACGGGTACCCTGTCCCCGTGCGACTCGTCCACTCGGCAGCCCGCCGGATCGGCTCCCTCTCGGGGCCTGTCCTGGGACGCCTCCGCCTTGCATCACTGGCCATCGTTGGTGCCCTGCTGGCCCACGATGCCGTCTTCGTCGCGCAGTTCGGCCTGGGTGCCGAGCACGAGGCGGCGCTCCGCAACACCGCCCACGAGTACTGGCCGGCCTTCACGGCCCTGACGCTCCTCGCGGGCGCCGTTGCCGCCGGAGCCACCGCCGCCGCCTTCCTGCAGCTCCGCCGCCTCCTGCGCGGCCTGCCCGCAGTCGAGGACCGCACGCGGCCGGCCTGGTCCGCCGAGGTCCGCCACCTCTGGCCCCGCCTCTTCGCCCTCGTCACCCTGGCGTTCCTCGTCCAGGAGAACGTGGAGCACGTCGCCTCCGGCCACGCGTGGCCCGGCCTCTGGGTCCTCTCGGCGCCCGGCTATCCCCTCGCCCTCCCCGTCCTCGCCCTCGTCACGGGCCTCCTCGCCGCCCTTGGCGGTTGGATCCGCTGGCAGCAGGCGACGATGCTCCGCCGCCTCCGCGCCGCCCGTGCGGCCGACCGCCGGCACCCCGTCCACGCGGACCACCCGCATGGCCGCTGGACGCTGCTCGCCGCCCTCCTTGCCCATCGCTGGCTCCTGGTCCGCGGCGACGCGGGCAGGGGCCCACCGGCTTCCGCCGCCGCCTGACACGGGCACCCGCGCGAGCGGCGCGCCCACCCCGTGCGCCGGGCCGCGCTCGCAGCAGCGCCACCACCCGGGGCACCACACCGTGGAGTCACCCAGCATGTCCCGTTCCGGCCCCGCCGCCGGTCCCGCCACCCCCCATCGGACGCGCCGGAGCGCCGTCCCGACCACGAGCAGCGTGCGTGTCGCGCTCGCAGCGCTGGTTGTCGCCGTCCTCGCCGCCGCCTGTGGCGGTACCGCGGCCACGCCCTCGCCCACGCCCATCATGGTTGAGCCGGTCACCCAGCCACCCCTTGGCCAGCGCGAGACCGCGTACGACCCGCCGGAGGAGGCGCCGCCCCTCGTCCTCACGGACCAGGACGGCAAGCCCTTCGACCTGGCGTCCCTGCGC
>CAIYZX010000552.1 GCA_903930745.1 uncultured Chloroflexota bacterium
CGGCACCGGGATCCACCTGGAGCCCAAGACCGCGGCCCTGCTGCTGGCGCTGCGGCGCGGCGGCGCGGACGTGGTGGCCACCGGGAACCTCTCCTCCACCCAGCCCGAGACGGTGGCGTACCTCGAGCGCCACGGGATCCGTGTCATCGGCGGGCGGACCACCGATGCGGCGGAGCACACGGGCTTCCTCGATGCGGTCCTGGACGCTCAGCCCCACCTGCTCCTGGACAACGGCGGCGACCTATTCGCCCGGTGGCTGGAGCGCCCGTACGAGCGGCTCCTGGGCGGCACGGAGGAGACCACGTCCGGCCGGCGGCGCCTCACCCCGCTCCGCGACCGCCTCGCCCGGCCCATCCTGGTGATCAACGACTCTCCGATCAAGCAGTTCGCCGAGAACGAGCACGCGGTGGGCCAGAGCGTCCTGGAGTCCTTCCTCCGGATCACCAACCGCTCCACGAACGGGCGGCGGGTCACCGTCTTCGGCTATGGCCCGTGCGGGCGCGGCGTGGCCGCGAACTTCCGGGCGGCCCACGCGCTGGTCTCCGTGGTGGAGGTGGACCCGGTCCTGCGGCTCCAGGCGCTGCTGGACGGGTTCGCGGTGCCCTCGCAGGAGGCGGCGCTGGCATCGGCGGACATCGTGATCACCGTCACGGGCGCTCCGGGCGTGGTCACCGCGGACCACCTGCCCCTGCTGCGCGACGGCGTCCTGATGCTCAACGCCGGCCACTTCCCGCACGAGCTGGACGTGCCGGGACTCTCCTCCGATGCGTCCGTGGAGGCCGCGGAGGAGATCGCCGAGGGGATCCAGGCGCTCCGGCTGCGCGATGGCCGGACGGTGCACATCCTCGCCGGCGGCCACATGGTCAACCTGTCCGGGCCGCGGCCGCTGGGCAACTCGGTTGAGTCCATGGACCTTGGGTTCGCGCTCCAGGCCCGCTGCCTCGCCGCGGTCGCCACGGGTGCCGTTGGTGCGGAGTCCTGCGTGGTCCCGGTTCCGCGGGCCATCGACGAGGCCGTCGCCGCCGCCTTCACCGCGCTCGCCACCTCCGCGTAGGTCCGGGCGCTTCGGCGCTGCGGCGCTTCGGCACCGCCGTTTCGGTGCTTCGGCACCCCGACCGCGCTTCGGCCTCGTTTCGGCGCTTCGGCACCCCGACCGCGCTTCGGCCTCGTTTCGGCCCTTCGGCGGTCCTCGGCCGCCCTCGGCCTCGTTTCGGCCCTTCGGCACCCCGACCGCGCTTCGGCCTCGTTTCGGCCCTTCGGCGGTCCTCGGCCGCCCTCGGCCCCGCCCGGAGACCGTGAAAACCAGCGTGCCAACGGCGTAGGCTTCGCGGCCACGGGCGCACGGGGGTGGGCCCATCGGCATCGGAGGCGCTACGCGTGGCGGTCAAGAAGACGAAGCGGGCCGGGGTCCAGCTCATCGGGGACGTGTTCAGCGAGGTGCAGCGGGCGCCCCGCAACCGGATCCCGGACCACGAGATGGACCCGGACGTCGCCTACCAGATCGTCCACGACCAGCTGATGCTGGACGGCAACGCGCGCCTCAACCTGGCCACCTTCGTGGGGACGTGGCTGGAGCCGCAGGCCCGGCGCCTGATGGACGAGACGTTCGACAAGAACATGATCAACAAGGACGAGTACCCGCAGACGGCCGAGATGGAGATGCGCTGCGTCGACATGATCAGCCGCCTCTGGAACGCGCCGGATCCGCTGGAGGCACCGGGGTGCTCCACCACCGGGTCGTCGGAGGCGGCGATGCTGGGCGGGCTGGCGCTCAAGCGCCGGTGGGCCGCTCGACAGCGTGCGGCGGGGAAGCCCGCGGACCGGCCGAACATCGTCTTCGGCATCAACGTCCAGGTCTGCTGGGAGAAGTTCGCGCGCTACTGGGACGTGGAGCCGCGCGAGGTGCCGATGGAGGGCGACCGGTTCCACATCGACCCGGACGCGGCGGCTGCGCTGTGCGACGAGAACACGATCGGCGTGGTGGGGATCCTGGGGTCCACGTATGACGGCTCGTACGAGCCCATCGCCGCGATCTGCCGGGCGCTCGATGCCCTGGAGGCGCGGACCGGGATCAGCGTCCCGGTGCACGTGGACGCGGCGTCCGGCGGGTTCGTGGCGCCGTTCCTGGAGCCGGAGCTGGAGTGGGACTTCCGCCTGGAGCGGGTGGTCTCCATCAACGCGTCCGGGCACAAGTACGGCCTGGTGGCCCCGGGCGTGGGCTGGATCATCTGGCGCTCCGAGGAGCA
>CAIYZX010000553.1 GCA_903930745.1 uncultured Chloroflexota bacterium
ACCATGACGGACCGCGTGGTGGTCCAGTACGACAAGCGCGACGTGGAGACGATGAAGCTCATCAAGCTGGACCTGCTGGGTCTCGGCATGCTCGCGGCCATCGACGAGACCGTCCAGCTCGTGACTCACGACTGCGCCGTCTGCCTTGACCTGGACCGCATCCCGGAGGAGATCCCGGAGGTCTTCGAGATGCTCCAGGCGGCGGACACCGTGGGCCTCTTCCAGGTGGAGAGCCGGGCGCAGATGCAGACGCTGCCCAAGTCCAAGCCCAGCAGCCTGGATGACCTGGTGGTGGAGGTGGCGATCATCCGCCCGGGCCCCATCCAGGGGAACGCGGTCCACCCGTACCTGCGCCGCAAGCAGGGCCTGGAGCCGGTCACGTACCTCCATCCCAGCCTGGAGCCCATCCTCCACGACACCCTGGGCGTGATCCTCTACCAGGAGCAGGTCATGCGGATCGCCATCGAGGTCGCGGGCTTCACCGCCGCGGGATCGGACGCGTTCCGACGCGCCATGGGCACGTACCGAAGCAAGCGCGAGATGGACCGCCTCCACGACGAGTTCGTGGGTGGCTGCCGGCGCAAGCACGGGATCGGCGAGGACGACGCGGAGGACCTCTTCCGGCGCGTGGCCGCCTTCGCCAGCTTCGGCTTCGCCAAGAGCCACGCCGCGGCCTTCGCCCGCACGGCGTACGAGTCCGCCTTCCTCAAGCTCTTCTACCCGGCACAGTTCGTGACCGCGCTGGTGAACGCCCAGCCGATGGGCTTCTACCCGGTGGAGGTGCTCGTCAACGACGCGAAGCGTCATGGCGTGGCGATCCTGCCGGTGGACGTGAACCGCAGCGCCTGGAAGACCACCACCGAGTGGGTGGGCCAGCCCGGCTGGGTGCTGGCGGGCGTGGGCGGGGACGCGGCCGGGCCGCATGACGACGCGGAGGGCGAGCCCCTGCCGGAGGGTTGCGGGATCGAGAGGCGCCCGCGGCCCGTGCGCTCGCCGGCCTGCGTGATCCCGGGCTGGGAGGCCCGGCGGCAGTGGGCGGCGGAGCCCGCGACGGGCTGGGGGATCCGGCTGGGGCTGCACCTGGTCAAGGGCATCGGCACGGAGCAGCAGGAGCGCCTGGACGCGGAGCTGGCGCGTGGACCGTACCGCGATCTCGCGGACGTGGTGACGCGGACGGAGCTGCCGGAGGAGGTGGTGGAGCGGCTGATCAGGACCGGGGCGCTGGACTCGCTGGGGCGGCCGCGCCGCGAGATGCTCTGGCAGCTGCGGGAGGTGGCGGGGTCTGCCAAGGGCGGCGTGACCACGGCCGGCGGCAAGCGCGGCGCGAAGCGGTGGGGGAGGGCCGCCGGGCGGCCGATGGACCTGCGGCTCCCGCCCACACCCGCACCCCTGCTCCCGCCGATCACGGAGGCGGAGCGGCTGGGGGACGCCTACGCGGTCATCGGGCTGGATGCGCGGACGCAGGCCGTGGCCCTGTTCCGGGAGGCGCTGGACCGGCTGGGCGTGCTGCCCATCGCAGAGCTGGCGGCCAGGCGGCCGGGGCGCGTTCGGATCGCCGGTCTCGTGGTCACGCGCCAGCACCCGATGACGGCGCGCGGGACCGTCTTCCTCGCCATCGAGGACGAGACGGGGATGGCCAACGTCACGCTCTGGCCGGACACCTGGCAGCGGCTCCGGTCCGTGGTCCGGCGCAACGCGCTGCTGGCGGTGGAGGGGGACCTCCAGCGTGAGGGTGACGTGGTGAACGTGATCGCCCGCGAGGTGGTGCCGCTGGTGGACGCGGTGGCGGGCGCCGGCGGGCCGGACGAGCAGCCTGCGGGCATGCGCCCGCTGGGGATGGCGGGCATGCGCAGGCTGGGCTGATCAGGCCGGCTGCCCGCGCATGAGGGGGAAGAGGAGACGGCGCCGCTGGGAGGTAGGAGTGAGGAA
>CAIYZX010000554.1 GCA_903930745.1 uncultured Chloroflexota bacterium
CGATGGCCTCGATGACCCCGGGGCGATCGTCCGGGTGGACCAGCACGAGCCAGGCGTCAAGCCCCGCAGGAGTCTCACCCGCCGACAGCCCGTGCAGCGCGCAGGTGACGGGGGACCACGTGAACCGGTCGTCTGCGAGGCGCCATTCCCAGGAGCCGATGCCGGACGCCTCCAGGGCGTACTGCAGCCGCTCCTCCTGGTCGCGCAGCTCGCGGAAGAGGCGTGCGCGGTCCAGCGCGGCAGACCCCTGGTACGCAAGGGCGCCCAGGAACCACCGCTCGTCCGGGTCCACCGCCCGGGGCGTCGCCCACGCGAGCCCGATGGCGCCGATCGTCCGTCCCTCGAGGTGCATCGGCATCACCGCCGAGCCCTCGGCCCCGGCGAGCGGAACGCCGGGCACCACGACGGCGGGGAACTCGCCGTGCCGGTCCGCGGCGCTGGCGTGGAACTGGGGCTCGCCCGTCCGGACGGCCACGGTCATCGGCACGTCGGCGGAGAGCGGCACGCGCATCCACGGCGAGATGGTCTCGGTCGGATAGCCCGCCGCAGCGAGGATCTCCACGTGCTCGCCGTCCTCGGACAGCGCGGTGATCCAGCCCATCGGCGCATCCATGGCGGCCATGGCGGCCTCCAGGACCTGGCCCGCCACGGCATCGGGAGTCAACGCCTGCGCGAGCGCGGTGGCGAGCAGCTGGAGACGCGTCCGCTGGTCGGCGACACGCTGCAGGACTGCGGGCGTGACGTGCTGGGACGGCGCGGGCGGAGAGGCGGCGGGCGTGGACGCGGAGCTCGTGGCTCCGGGGTCGTGGCTCACGGGCTGAGTATGCGCCGGGTTCCGGCCAGGGTGGGCTGGAGAGCTGCCGCGCAGCCGCGGATCAGTGCGTGGCGTCCGGGGCCGGCGCGAGGTCCGGCAGGAGGTCCGGGTCCTCCCAGAGCCGGATGCCGCCACCGGCCTCCTTCGCCAGGTACATCGCCGCGTCCGCGTGCTGGCGGACGTCCGGCTCGAAGTCCCGCCGATGCGGCACCAGGAGCGCGACGCCGATGGAGGCGCCCACCACGTGCTCGCCGTCGTCCGTGGCGAACGGGCGGAGGATGGCCTCGTGGATCCGCTGGGCAAGGCGCAGCGCCGTGACCTCGTCGCGCACGCCCGTGAACAGCACGGTGAACTCGTCGCCGCCCCGGCGGCCAACCGCGTCGGTCACGCGGACGCACCCGCGCAGCCGCCGGCCCACCTCGGCCAGCACCTGGTCGCCCACGAGATGGTCGTGCGGCCCGTCGTTGAGGCGCTTGAAGTTGTCCAGGTCCAGGAAGAGGTACGCGGAGCCCTCGATGCCCCGGCGGGCGCGATCCGCGGCCTCGGCGACCCGGAGGGCGAAGGCACGGCGGGACAGGACCCCGGTAAGGTCGTCGCGGTCCATCTCGGCCGTGAGCGCGGAGGTCTTCCAGAGCGAGAGGACGATCGCGGTGCACAGCATCGGCGTCCACCAGCCCACGGTGCTCCAGGTCACGGCGAACAGCCAGCCCAGCAGCGTCTCGGCGACGGCCGTGGACCGGAAGGAGCGGTCCATCACCGCGACCGCCTCGCGCGGGGTCAGGCCATCGCGAAGGACCACGACGCCGGCCGCGAGCGCCGCCGAGAGGACGGTGAGGGTCAGCGTCCCGGCGATGCCGGCGGCAAGGTCCAGCGCCAGGCCCTGCGGGAGGCCAACGGCACCGCCGGTCATCCGCACGACATCCATGACAGCCCCTCCGAGGACGGCGGCAAGCGCCAGTCCTGCGTGGTTCGCGAGGACGCCGTACCACGGGACCTCGCGCAGCTCGCGCCGGTCCAGCGTCGCGATCATGGCGACCCAGGCGCCCGCGGTGGGGCCGCCGAGCAGCAGTGCGGCGGAGATGAACGGAAGGTGCAGCGTCAGGACGGCGTGGCCACCGGGATCGCGCACGGTGCGGGTGCCGCCCACGAGGCCGTACACGATCCACGCGGCCAGGCCGGCAACGGGGGCCACGTCCCGGGCCGGCCCGGGGATCGCGAGTCGCGAGGAGAGCGGCACGGCGACCGTCGTGATCGCAAGGGCAGCCAGGCCGAGGATGATCGCAGCGGTCGTGTAGACCGCCAGCAGCGTGGTGCGGCGGTGGGCCGTGAGCAGGGCGGCCTCCAGGTCCCCGAGTGGATCGGCGAGGGTCACGCGCATCGCGCCACCCCGTCGTCGCCCCGCGGCCAGCGGCGCGCCGCCGCCTCCGGTGATGCCTTCCTCGTTATTGCCGTCACCCTGGTACTCCCCTCGTGGGCCGTGCGGTCCGGGCGGTCTCGCGCCTCGGGTTCCATCCGGCCGCCGGTTCCTCCCCAGGACCCGCCGCGCCGGACCGGGTGCCCCGGTCCGCATCCCGGACGCCGGGCTCGTGTGCCTGCCCGGTCGTCCGATGGAATGAGTACCCCGTTCGGGGCCCCCCGGACAGGGACCCTGTAGTCCTATGGTCAGGGCGTCCCTGTGCGGGCCGGCGCCAGGCCGGGGATTCCGCCCCCCAAAAGTCCTGGTTGGCTCCGCCGGGTACTACCCGGACGGGCCGCACCATGCCCCCGAACGTGGCGGCAGCGGACGGGCAGGGCATGGGGCACCATGGGGACGTGAACGAGGAGCCCCGCGCCACCATGCCAGATCCGGAACCGTCGCCGGCCGCCGCAGCGCCGGAGACCCCGGCCGCACCCGCCGAACCCGCCGAGGCGCCCACCCAGGCGGATGCGGGCTCCACGGAGGCGCAGCCCGGCAGCCGAGAGGCGACGGACGCCTGGGCCGCAGCGATCCTCGCCACGCCTGGGTCCGCCGCGACGCCCCCACAGGGGGACGACGTCGCGCAGACTGCCGGCCCGGACACGCCCGCAACCGATGCGCCGGCGCCCGGCGCCGACGCACCGGCTGCCCCGTCGGATCTCGCGGGCATGTCCCCGGAGCCGCCGGCCCCGCCGCGCGGTGGCGCGGGCCGCTCCGTCGTCAGGGCGCTCGTGGGCATCCTCGTCCTGGGGCTCGTCTTCGGTGCGGGCTTCGGCACCGGTCGCGTCACGGCGCCGTCGTCGTCGGCCGCCCCGTCGGGAGAGGCCGTGGTGCCCGACGAGTCCGAACCCGTCGACTCGGAGGCCCCCGCCACGCCGGTGGTCTCACCGTTGGAGGAGGATGGCCCGCTGCTGGGCAGCCCGGACGCCAAGGTGGTCATGGACTACTGGGCGGACTACCAGTGCCCGTACTGCGCCAGGTTCGGGCTGGACATCCTGCCGCTGCTGGAGAGCCGCGTCAGGGACGGCACCCTGGCGATCCGCCACCGTGACTTCACCTTCATCGGCACGGAGTCCCTGTGGGTGGCCGTGGCCGTGCGGTGCGCCGGCGACGAGGACAGCTACTGGCCGATGCATGCGGCCGTCTACGCGGCACAGGACGGCGAGAACCAGGGCGCCTTTGCCCGGACAAACCTCGTGGAGATCGCTGCGAGCGTCCTCGGCGACACGACGGGCTTCGAGGCCTGCCTCGCCGACCACCAGAAGCTGGTGGACGTGCTGGACGACACGTCGGCGGGCAACCGCGCGGGCGTGAAGTCAACGCCCACCCTGGACGTCAACGGCCAGCGCTTCGAGGGCGTGCCGGACGCCAACAGGCTGATCGCCGCCATTGACGCGGCAGCCGCCGGCGCCGCTCCCGCGGTGCTGCCCACCCCGGCGCCGTCCGCGGAGCCGTGGACGGACATCGTGACGAGCGGGCGCGAGGCCGGCGTGGTTGGCGCTCCGGTCACCGTGGAGCTGTGGATGGACTACCAGGCCCCGGAGTCCGGGCCCGTCGTCAACGACCTGGAACCGGAGCTGCGGACCCGGATTGCGGATGGCAGGGTGCGGCTCGTGCTGCGCGACTTCGCCGCGCTGGGTGACGAGTCCGTGAGCGCATCCGTGTTCGTCCGCTGCACCGCGGGGCTGAGCGACCACGCCTGGTTCATCTCGGACATCCTCGCCGTCTCCGCGAAGGGCGCCGGTGCCGGGATCTTCGTGACGGACAACTTCCTCAACGTCGCGGCACGGCTGGGCATGCCCATCCGCCAGCTGGACACATGCATGGCGGACGACACCGTCGCGCAGAAGGTCCGCGACGAGACGTCCCAGGGCCGTGAGGTCGGGATCATGGCCGGCCCGACGGTCGTGGTGCTCGTGCAGGGCAGGGAGGTTGCCCGCTTCAGCGGCGGCATCGCGCCGTCAGCGGTCCTCGACGAGATCGACCGCCACTGAGCCACCAAGCCGATGTGCGGGCGCGAGACCGCCGGCGCGCCGTCGCGCGCCCGTTGCACCCGCCTGAAACCTTTGGCACGGCGCACGCCTCGGAGGGGAGACGCGGGCAGGCGCCCCGTCATGCACCGTGATTCCAGTCCCAGCGGCTCCTCCGGCTTCCCCGATCCGGAGGAGCCGCTTCTCGTTTCCGGAGCGACGCCAGGCCAGGACTGGGGCGCGGGCGCGGGGCTAGAGGTCCGCGACCGAGATGATCCCGCGGCGGATCGCGAACTTGAGCAGCTCCACGCGGTCGTGGAAGCCAAGCTTCTCCATGATGTTCGCGCGGTAGTTGTGGACGGTCTGCTCGGACAGGTGGAAGACCTTCGCGATCTCCCGGTTCGTGTGGCCCACCGCGGCCAGCAGGAGCACCTCTCGCTCACGCTCCGTGAGGGTGGCGTAGGCGTCCTCGAGCGGGGCGTCCGGGTTGCGCAGGACATAGGTGTTGACCATCCTGGTCACGATGGCCGGTGAGACGTACGTCTGGCCGCGGGTCACGGAGCGGACGGCCGCCACGAGGTCCGTGGGCTCCGCCTCGCGGGTGAGGAACCCGTCCGCGCCCGCCTTGAGCGCCATGGTGAACTGCTCGCTGCCGCCGCGGCACTCAAGCGCGAGGATCCGCTTGCCGGGGGCCGCTGCTCGGATCCTCTCGATGGTCTCGAACGCACCCGCGCCCGGGGCGCCAAACGGGAGGCACTCGGCAACGATCACATCCGCCTTGGACCGCGCGAGGCCCGCGAGCAGGTCCTCCTGGGAGCGCGCGATCTGCTCAACCTCCATGTCGAGCTCGCCCTCGATGACCTTGCGGTAGCCCTCGACGAGCATGGGGAACTCGAAGATCGCGAGGAGCACCTCGATCTTCGCGCCGGCACCAGCCGATCCGTTGTTCCTCACCAAGCCCTCAACCTGTGTCGAGTGCGCGACAGCACGGGCCCCGGTGGTCCGGGGCTGCGCGGTCAACTTTGCCCGGTTGCATTGCCGCCCCGGACGGGCCATCGGTCGTCACGGGCTTCCCCGTCGTCCGACAGCGGGCAGGACCCTTCGGCACATGCCGCAGGTGCCGAAGGGGCGCCCACGGCGATCGCGCCCCCGCCCGCGGCACCCTATCGGACGAGGAAGCCATCACCCGTCCTGTCCACCCCGGTCACCGCGTCCAGCCCCTCGTGCAGGATGAACGCCACGTCCGTCTCCAGGACCTCGCCGGGCGCCAGCGTCCGGGCCGTGCCGGCGGCCACCGCGCCCTCGATGTCCTGCGGCATGGACGTCCACGCCTCCACGGCCGCGAGCAGGTGGCCACGCCAGCCGCCGTACACCATGAAGAGCCATGCGAACGGGAAGACCGCGCGGTCGAAGGCGTAGGCGATGCCGCGCCGGGCCGTCCTGTCCGTGACCGCGAGCCAGCCCGCGGTGGGGTTCGTGGCCCAGTGGCCGCCCAGGGAGCGGTCCATGCGGTCGCGCACGAGCTGCATGTTCCATGCGCCGCCCTCGCGCAGGTCCGGCAGCCACGGCCAGTCATACGCCTGGCCGACCCCGCCCATGGACGAGTCCGACGAGACCGCGGCAACCATCCTCGTGGCGGTGTGGTCCAGGCGGCAGTCCGCGTTGACCGCGAAGGCCGGGTGGATGCCCCAGGTGAACGGCATCGGCTGCACGTCCAGGCTCTCGATCCGGTAGTGCACGCGCAGCACCGGCTCGCCCCTGCGGAGCGTGAAGGTCCGTGTGAAGCGCGC
>CAIYZX010000555.1 GCA_903930745.1 uncultured Chloroflexota bacterium
CTAGGCGACGATCTCCGCCGAGGTGGTGCAGCGCTGACTACCGTCTGTCACTGCACATCACCTCCTTTCGTTCGGGCGAAACGTAACCGAAAGCGCCGGGGTTGTGCAACCCCCTTTCGCGCGTATCGGGTTGGTAACTTTTGGGGCGCGGGGCGCGGGGCGCGGGCAACCGGCAACCGGCAACCGGCAACCGGGCAGCGCCTACGCCACCACCCGCACGGTGACCGACGAGCCCGCCACGCCCAGCAGCTCCAGCGCGCGGGTCAGGACCGGGTCATCGCCGGGGCGCGCGGGCTCGGTGTCCACCACCACGTCTGGCGTGAGGCCCTTGCCGTGGATCCAGGTCTTGTTCGGCGTCAGCCACTTGGCGACGGTCAGGCGGAAGCCGCCACTGTCCGACTCCAGCTGCGTCCACTGCTGGACCGTCCCCTTGCCAAACGTCTGCGTCCCAACGAGCTGCGCCCGCCCGCGATCCTGCAGCGCACCCGCCACGATCTCGGACGCGGACGCGGACCCGCCGTCCACCAGCACCAGCAGCTGGAAGCGAGAGGCGTCCGTGGCCAGCCCGCCGGACGTCGCCGCGGTCTCCGTGAGGTTCCCGTTCGCGTCCTCCTCCCAGAAGACCGTCCCGTCCGCGAGGAACTCGGACGCGATGGACCGCGCCGCCGTCACGAACCCGCCCGGGTTGCCCCGCAGGTCCAGGATCAGCCGCGTCCGGCCGGCGGCCACGTCCTCGCGCAGGGCGTCCGTCAGCTCCACGGCCGCGTGCTCCGAGAACCCGGAGAGCTTGTAGTACGCGACGGTCCCGGACGCCAGGTCCTGGGCCTCCACCTCCGGGGTGACGATGACCGCGCGCGTGATCGGCACGTCCACCGGTGCCCCGGCGCCGCCCCGCAGGATCGTGAGGACCACCTCGGTCCCCTTCGGACCGCGAACCTTGCCCCGCGCCTCGTCCACCTTGAGCCCGGCGAGATCAACCCCATCGATCGCCGTGATCACGTCACCCGCACGCAGTCCAGCCTTGTCCGCCGGCGAGTCCTTGATGGGCTCGATGACCGCCAGCCGGCAGTCCGGCCCCAGCGTGTCGCAGTTGGCGTTGGCGCCGGACGCGTCCACCACGCCGATGGTGGCGCCGATCCCCTCGAAGGTCCCCGACAGCCCCTGGAGGGATTTCTTGAACTCCTCGGAGGTCATGTACATGGAATAGGGGTCGTCCAGGGCGCCGATCATCCCCTTGATCGCCCCCTCGATCAGCGCCTTTCGGTCCACCTCGCCGCCCGCGTACCGCTCGCTGACCGCGTGGTAGGCGTCCCAGAACGGCTGGAAGGCCTCCTGCTGCCCGATGGGCGTGCCCGGCTGCGTCGCCGCCTGCCGCCCCAGCGTCCAGCCGGAGATGAACAGCGTGGACCCCGCGACGATCGAGATGATCACGGCCACAGCGATCGCCGCGCCGCGCCGCCGCCCGCCGCCCTTCGCGCCCGAAGCCGAAGCCAAAACGGAGCCCGAAGCCGAAGGCTCGACCCCGTCGCCGACCGGCGCAGCCGCAGCCGCGTCCACCGCCTCGACCCCATCGGCCGCCTGCGTCTCCACCGGAACCATGTCGTCCACCGGCTCACCCACCCCGCTCATCGGATCAGGTACGTCCGCACCGAGACCCAGGATCCCAGCACTCCCAGGCCCAGGCCCGTGGAGAGCACCAGCGCCGCCGTGTCGCGGCCAAGGGTGCCCAGCTGGATCGGCAGCACGTTGAAGAACCCGGCCACCGCGCGCGAGGCGGGCTCCGCCGCGAGGGCCAGCAGCACCAGCGTCACCACGGCGCCCAGCAGCCCCACCAGCGCCCCCTCGAAGACGAACGGCCATCGGATGAACGCGTCCGATGCGCCCACCAGCCGCATGATCTCGATCTCCTCGGCCCGTGCCACCACCGCCAGGCGGATCGTGTTCACGATGATGAACAGCACGATCAGCCCCACGATCAGCACCATGCCCACACCGGCGGTCCGCACCACGGACGTCACCGTGGTCACGCGCTCCACCAGCGCCTCGATGTTCAGCACGTTGCGCACGATGGGCGACGCCCGAAGCGCGGACGTCACCGCGTCCAGGCCGGACGGCGCGGTGAGCTTCACGTTCAGCGACGCGTAGAGCGGGTTGGACTCCAGGTACTTCGTGAGGTCCTCGCGGCCCTGCGCCTCCTGCGCCGCCTTGAAGCGTGCCAGCGCCTCGTCCCGGGTCACGAACTCCACGGATGCCGTCTCGGGCAGCGCCTTGATCGCCTTCACGAGGCCGGCCACCTGGTCCGCGGTGGCGGTGTTCTCCACGTAGGCCACCACCTCCACCTTCTGCTCCACGAACGAGAGCGAGGCCAGCAGCACGTTCTGGAGGATGAAGAAGCCGGCCAGCAGGAGCAGCATCAGCACCATCGTGAGCGTGGCGGCGATGCTCATCACCGCGTTGCGCCAGAAGCCCTGCCAGGCGCGGGTGAGGGAGAAGGCGATGAAGCGCAGCACGGCCGGTCCCTAGTCCTCGCGGTGGTAGGTCGCGCCGAGCTCGTCGCGGATGATCCGGCCCTCTTCGAGCGCCACCACGCGCTTGCGCAGCGCGGTGACCACCTCGGCGTCATGGGTGGCCATGAGGATCGTGACGCCCAGCTCGTTGATGCGCAGCAGCAGCTGGATGATCTCCCAGCTGATCACCGGGTCCAGGTTGCCCGTGGGCTCGTCCGCGATGATGATCCGCGGATCGTGGACCAGGGCGCGCGCGATGGCCGTGCGCTGCTGCTCGCCGCCGGAGAGCTGCGTGGGGATCTGCTGCGCCTGGGCGGTGAGGCCAACCAGCGCGAG
>CAIYZX010000556.1 GCA_903930745.1 uncultured Chloroflexota bacterium
CCGCGTCATCGCGGAGCTCTTCGGCAAGGACGAGGGCTACTGCCGCGGCCGTGGTGGCGGCATGCACATCGGCGACTTCGCCACCGGCAACCTGGGCGCCAACGCCATCGTGGGCGGCTCCGTGCCCATCGCCACCGGCGCGGCGATGGCCCACCGGTACCGCGCCAGCGACGGCGTGGTCTGCTGCTTCGCGGGCGACGGCGCCTACGCGAACGGCG
This sequence comes from uncultured Chloroflexota bacterium, assembly GCA_903930745.1. Lineage (GTDB taxonomy): Bacteria > Chloroflexota > Limnocylindria > Limnocylindrales > CSP1-4 > CAIXZV01. The sequence goes on from CAIYZX010000556.1 coordinate 219, forward strand.
TGGTCCTGGAGTCCCTCAACTGGGCCGCGCAGCTCCAGTGGGAGAACCACTACGCGGGCGAGCGCCCCTACGGCCTCCCGGTCATCTTCTTCATCCAGAACAACCACTACGGCATGACCCACCGCACGGACGACGAGGTCGCGGGCGTCCGCCACCTGGCCCGTCGCGCCGCCGGCTTCGCGGACGACAACATGCACGCCGAGGTGGTCAACGGCATGGACGTGCTCGCGGTCCGCGATGCCGTCGCCCGGGCCGCCGCCCTGTGCCGCGCGGGCGAAGGCCCGGTGCTCATCGAGGCCTCCACGTATCGCTACTACGGCCACTCCCTCTCGGATCCGCGGAACGAGTACCGGACCCGGGACGAGGAGGCCGCGTGGCGCGCCATCGATCCCATCGAGAACCTCAGGGGCCAGCTGGTCGCGTCCGGCGTGGCGACCGCGGACGAGGTGGCCGCCGTGGTGGCCGAGGCCGCCGCCCGCAACGCCCGTGCCGCCCAGCGCGCCGCCGCCGCCGCGGATCCGGATCCGTCCACGCTGCTGGACCTGCTCTACACGGACGGGTCCTCCGACCGCCTGCCCGGCGGCACCGTGACCCCCGCCCAGTACGCGGACCTGCCGGCCGCCAAGCCCGATGCCGAGGGCCGCATCCTCTACCGCGACGCCCTCCGCGACGGCCTGGCCGAGGAGATGGCCCGCGACCCGCGCGTCCTCTTCTACGGTGAGGACGTGGCGGACTACGGCGGCGCCTTCAAGATGACCAAGGGCCTCGTGGAGACCTTCGGCCGGAACCGCGTCTTCAACACCCCCATCAGCGAGGCCGCGATCATCGGCACCGCGGTGGGCGCGGGCATCGTGGGCCTCCGCCCGGTGGTGGAGCTCATGTACATGGACTTCGCGCTGATGTCGTCAGACCAGATCGCGAACCAGGCCGCGAAGTGGCACTACATGTCCGGCGGCCAGGTGGAGGTCCCGCTCGTGGTCCGCTGCTCCGTGGGCGCGGGCAAGGGGTACGGCGGCCAGCACAGCCAGTCCCTGGAGTCGCTGTTCACGCACATCCCGGGCCTCTACGTGGTCTACCCGGCCACCGCGGAGGACGCGAAGGGCCTGCTCAAGGCGGCGATCCGGACGAACAACCCCGTTGTCTTCGTGGAGTCCCAGGGCCTGTACGCCACCCGCGGGCACGTGCCGGCGGGCGACTACGTGACGCCCATCGGCAAGGCGCGGATCGCGCGTGCCGGAACCGACGCCACGATCGTGGCCTGGGGACCGGCGGTGCCCGATGCCGAGCGTGCGGCAGACCTGCTCGCCGCCGAGCGCGGGCTCTCCGTTGAGGTCATCGACCTCCGCTCGCTGGTGCCGCTGGACATGGAGACGATCCTGGCCTCGGTCCGCAAGACCGGGCGCGTGGTGGTCGCGGCACAGGCCGTGCTCACCGGCTCGTTCGTGAACGAGGTGGTGGCGCGGATCCAGGCGGAGGCGTTCGACGAGCTGGACGGACCGGTTGGGCGCATCGGCGCCGCGGCCGGCATCAGCCCGCAGGCCGAGTCGCTTGAGAAGGCGTTCCTGCCCACGCCCGCGGACATCGCCGCGGCCGTGGCGGCCATCCTCTAGCCCTGCCCGAGACGAGCGAGAGGAGCCGAGCCAGGTGGCCAGACCCATCCTGATGCCCAAGCCCGGGCAGATGACCGAGGAGTGCGTGATCGTCGCCTGGCACAAGGGTGTGGGCGACGCCGTGCACCGCGGCGATGTGCTGTTCGAGATCGAGACGGACAAGAGCGCCATGGAGGTGGAGACGTTCGAGGAGGGCGTGCTCCTGGCGATCGTCGTGGTGGAGGGGCAGGCGGCCCCGGTGAACTCCGTCTGCGGGTGGATCGGCGAGGCCGGTGAGGCCGTGCCCGATGCGCCTGCGGCGCCCGCTCCTGCGGTGGCCGCTCCGGCTCCCGCGGCTGCGGCTGCGGCTCCGGTCCCGGCGGCTGCGGTGCCTGCGCCTGTCGCTCCCGTGGCGCCCGTTGCGCCGGCTTCTCCCCGCCCCGTCGCGGCCACGAACATCGCGGGCGATGTGAAGATCTCGCCGCGCGCGCGCCGTGCCGCAGGACAGTCCGGGATCGACGCCGGGCTCGTCGCGGGCACCGGCCCCGGCGGCCGGATCGTGGAGCGTGACATCGTGGCCGCGGTGGCGGCAGGGTTCGCGCGTGCCGCGGCATCGGCTCCGCAGGCGACTTCGGCTTCGGCTTCGGCTCGGGCTTCGGCGCCCAGGACCGTCCAGGTGGCGCCGGTCGATGGCGAGGCGGCCCCCAAGATGATGTCCCGGATGCGCCGCGTGATCGCCGAGCGCCTGACCTCGTCCTGGACCAGCACGCCGCACTTCACCGTCACCGTCGCGGCGGACGTCACCAAGCTCCTCGCCCTGCGCGCGGAGCTCAAGGCGCGCGGGAGCAGCCTGACCGTCACGGATTTCGTCCTGGCGGCCACGGCGGACACGCTCGTGGAGTTCCCGGACGTCAACGCCCGCACGGACGGGACGCAGGTCTGGGCACGTGACCGCGTGCACCTCGGGATGGCGGTCAGCGTCCCCGGCGGCCTCGTGGTCCCGGTGATCCGCGACGCGCACGCGCTCACCGTTCCGCAGCTGCACGATCGCGCCGGCGAGCTGGCGCAGGGCGCCCGCGAGGGCACCGTCTCCCCCGACGATCTCTCGGGCTCCACGTTCACCGTGTCCAACCTGGGCATGTTCGGCGTGGACCAGTTCACGGCGATCATCAACCCGGGCGAGGCCGCGATCCTCGCCGTCTCCGCGGCGGTGGCGACACCGGTGGCGCTGAACGGCGGCATCGAGGTCCGGCAGGTCATGAAGCTGACCCTGTCCGCGGACCACCGGATCGTGGACGGCGCCCTTGGCGCCCAGTTCCTGCGGGCCCTCGTTGGCCGGCTGGAGGCGGCGGACGGCTTCCGCCTGGGCGACGGCGCCTCGGCTTCGGCCTCGGCGGCTTCGGCTTCGGCTTCGGCTTCGGCCGCCCCCACGGCTTCGGCATCGGCATCGGCTGCCCCCGAGCCCGCGCGCGACCGCTTCCCGGACGACCCGGACTGGTTCGACGTCGTGGTCCTTGGCGCCGGCACCGGCGGCTACTCCGCCGCCTTCCGCGCCGCCCAGCTGGGGCTCAAGGTGGCCCTGGTGGACGAGGACAGGATCGGCGGCACCTGCCTCCATCGCGGCTGCATCCCCACCAAGGCGATCCTGGAGTCCGCCGATCTTGCGCACCGCGTGCGTGAGCAGGGCGCGGGCATCGGCGTGGTGACGGACGGGCTGCGCATCGAGTACGGCGCCGTGGCCGCGTCCAAGGACGCCGTGGTCAAGCGCATGTGGACGGGCCTGCGGAGCCTGGTTGGCAGGAACAAGGTGGAATGGGTCGCGGGTCGCGGCCGCCTCGAGGGCCCCTCGCAGATCCGCGTCACGCTCTCCGGCGAGGGCGCGGGCTCGGGCGAGCGGCTCCTGCGCGCCAACGACGTGATCCTCGCAACGGGCTCGCGCGTGAAGTCCCTGCCCGGGATCGTCCCGGACGGCGTCCGCGTGGTCACCTCGGACGACGTCCTCCGCTGGACCTCACTCCCTCAGTCCATCGTGGTGGTGGGCGCCGGCGCCGTTGGCTCCGAGTTCGCCTCCGCGCTCCACGACCTGGGCGTCAAGGTCACGCTCCTCGAGTACCTCCCGGCGCTCGTGCCGCTGGAGGACGCGGAGGTCTCCCG
>CAIYZX010000557.1 GCA_903930745.1 uncultured Chloroflexota bacterium
GATCCGGTCCTCGCCCACCAGCAGCCGGATGCGGTTGCCGCCGTCGTCCAGCGTGATGCCGAAGGCCTCGAGGCGCTCGCGCCACTGGAAGCTGTCGCCGCGGGACACGGTCACGAGGTCGTTGTCGCGGCCGCCGCTGCCCACCGCGCCGATGATCGTGGTGGTGATCCCGCCGATCTTCGTGACGTTGAAGGGAGCCGGGCGCAGGTAGGGCGTGGTCTGCCCCGCCATGTTGTGGCCCGCGGCCCGCCCCTGCTCCAGCGCAACGGACCAGAGGCTGTCCACGCCGCGCTTGCCGGTGACCGGGTCCATGACCTCCGCCACGTCGCCGGCGGCGAAGACGTCCGGGACGTCCGTCTCGAAGGTGGGGCCGGTGAAGATGCCGCGACCCGTGGGGAGCCCGATCTGCTGCGCCAGCTCCAGGCGCGGTGCGACACCAACGGCCACGCCCACCATCTCGCAGCGGAGCTCCGTGCCGTCCTTCGTGACCACGCCCGTGACGCGGCCCTTCCTGCCGGTGATCGTGGCGATCTCCTGGCCCTTGTGGATGCGCACGCCGTCATGGTGGAGGCGCTCCTCCACGAGGGCGGACTCGCTGGGCTCCAGCACGTTGGACCAGTAGCGGTCACCGCGCATGAGGTAGTGCGTCTCCACGCCGCGGGCGACCAGGCCCTCCACGAGCTCCAGCGCGGTGATGCCGCCACCCACCACCACCGCGCGCTTGGACTTTCTCGAGAGGCGGATGATCTCCTCCGTGCCCTCGAAGTCATCGAGATAGACGACGCCGTCAAGGTCGATGCCGGGCAGGTCCGGACGGGTGGCGCGGGCGCCGACGGCGATCAGCAGGCGGTCGTAGCGCATCGTGAACCCGTCGCTCAGGGTCACCTTGTGCGCCGCCGCCTCCACGCGCGTCACCTCGCCGATGAGGCGGCGGATGCGGCGTTCCTCGTACAGCTTGTCCGGGCGGCTGAAGAGCTGCCTGGGTGGCACGAACCCGGTGAGCATGTACGCGAGGCCGGGGCGGGAGTAGAACGGGACCTTCTCGGCACCCAGGATCGTGATGTCCGCCGCGTCGTCGCGCATGCGGATCGTGTCCGCGGCGGCCACGCCGGCGGCGCCGTTGCCCACGATGACGTACCGGTCACCCATGGCTACTCGCCCTCCGGGGTGAAGACGAAGCCGAAGACGTCCGACGTCTCGAAGCGCAGCGTGCCCCGCGGGCAGCGTGCGACGCACTCCCCGCAGGTGAGGCAGTAGCCGTTGGCGACGGGGAGGCCCTGGCGCGCCTTGCTCCGAACGTCGATGCCCATGGGACAGTTGTAGGAGCAGATGCCGCACTCCACGCAGCGGACAGGTTCAGCCACGACGACCGCGGAGGTCATCGCCTGTCGCTTGAGCCTGTCTCGTTGCAGCAGCCTGATCGGCACGGTCCTCGCAACCCCCGCCACCCTCACGAGTGGTTGTTGTCGATCTGCCGTGGGCAACTCGGGACGCCCACAGGTGCGATGGTCCGGAGCGTCGCACCCATCGCGGCAGGGTCATATGGCCCGGACGTACCACCCGATGGCACCGTCAGGTCGTCCGTTTGTCGTCAGCTGGACTGCCGTCCCGCCGACAGCGCCGTGGCAGGAGCGCCCGAGCGTCATCACACCTCCTGGCGGCGCGCGAGTCGAGCGAAGTGGCCGCCCAGGGCGAGGAGCTCCGCGGGTGCCCCCTCCTCCACGATGCGACCACCCGAGACCACGACGACGCGGTCCGCGTCGCGGACGGTGCTCATCCGGTGCGCGACCACGATCCGCGTTGCGGAGGACCCGAGGAGCGTTCGCATCACGACCGCCTGGGTCATGTTGTCCAGCGCGCTCGTCGCCTCGTCCATGAGCAGGATCCGGGGATCCCCGGCCAGCGCGGCGGCGATCATCAGCCGCTGGCGCTGGCCGCCACTCAGGAGGAGCCCGTGGTCTCCCACCGGGGCGTCCAGGCCCATCGGCATCCGCCGGACGTCGTCGCCGAGCCCCGCCTCGTCCAGCAGCGCGAGCACGTCCGCGTCGCTCATGCGGCGGGCGCCGGTCACCGACTCGCGGACGGTGGCACCCAGGGGTCGCGACGCCTGCAGCACCACGCCCAGCTGGCGCCGCACCAGGACGGGATCCAGGCCCGCCAGGTCACGGCCGTCGTACGCCACGGTCCCGGACCACGGCTGCTCGAAGCCCAGCAGGAGCCGCATCACCGTGGACTTGCCGCTGCCGGACGGGCCCACCACGGCCAGCATCTCGCCGGGCTCCACGGAGAGCGAGAGTCCATCGAGGAGCGGCGTCTCGCCCTCCCGGTAGCCGAAGACGACGTTGGACAGGCTCACGGCTCCACGGAGCCGGCCGGGCGAGGCGGCAGCCTCGGCACGCTCCACGGGCGCCTCCACGATGGGGAGCGCCTGCCTGAGGATGGGGCCCAGCTCCGCCAGCGCCACGAGCTGCCAGCCGAGCGCGGACATCGCCACGGCCACCTGGGTGGCGGCCACGTAGAGCGCCATGAACGCGCCAGGCGCTCCCGATGACCCAGCCCGGAGCCGGTCGCCCGGGATCAGGATGGTCGCGATCACGACACCCGTGAGCACGAAGAGCGGGGCGGCAGCGTCAATGGGCGCGGTGGTGGCGATGGACCGGAGGCGGGCGGCCATGGCGCGGGTGCTCCGGCCCTGGCTGATCGCCCAGCGCGCGAAGGCGCGGTCCTCTGCGCCCGCCATGCGCCATGAGACCAGCGACCCCATGAGGCCCATGAGCGTGCCGTCCGTGGCGCTGCGGGCGGCGATGAGCGCCGGCATGGTCCCACGCTGGCGGACCTGCTGCGCGGTGTTCACCACGAGGACCCCGGCGGCGAGGATGATCGCGACCGCGCCAACGCCCGCGTCCACCGAGAAGAGGAAGAGGACGTTCACCAGGCCGAAGGCGGCGGTGAGGACGGCGGTCAGCAGGCTGTCGTCCACCTCGTCGCGGGCCGCGTCCACGGCCATGGCGCGGCCCAGCGCATCACCCGTGGGTCGCCCGCGGAAGAAGCCGGCGCGCAGGCGCAGCAGCCTCGCGACGAGTGCCGGTGCGAGGATCGCATCGCTGGTGTCCCGGATCCGGACGACATACAGGCCGGCCGCCATGGTGACCAGGCCCGCCCCGATGCTGCCCGCTGCAAGCGCGACCAGGATCCATGCCTCCCTGACCAGGTCGCCCGCGGGAACCGCGGACTCGAAGATCGCGGACGTGGCGGCCGGCAGCAGGAGTCCGATGACGGCGCCGCAGAGGGACAGGACCACCAGTGTGGCCAGGTCGTGCCGGATGCCCCGAACGGACCACAGGGCGAGGTGCAACCAGGAGCCAGTCACCGGCAGGGCCGGCGGGATGGCCATGGCCACGGGCTCCACGCGCTCGCGCAGGCCTCCCCGGTGGAGGATCGTGGCCCGCCGGGTGAGGGCGGCGACCAGGCGCGGACGGCGGCCCGCGGGCAGCACGGCGGCGGCTCCATCGGGTGTCTGGACCACGAGCGGAACCGGCACGGACCGCCACCAGCGCGACCCCAGGCGCACGCGCCAGCCGGCGATCCCGGACGATGCCATCACGGCGTCCAGCGGCTCCAGGTCCGCAGTTGACGGGTCCGCGTCCCGGGCCTCGAGGCCGGCGGCGTGCGCGGCGATCGCGGCGGCATCGGCGATCGCGTCCGCGCGGCGCGGCGCGCCCTGCTCGCGTCCCGCGTCGCCGGACAGGTGGTCAACGGCCTCCTGCAGCGGCGTGCGGCGGTCAGCCACGGGTCAGCTCCCCGAAGAGCCCCTCGCCCCGGATGTCGTCATAGCGCCCGGACTGCACGATCCTGCCGCGGTCCAGCACGATGATCAGGTCCGCGTCGCGGACGGTGCTCAGGCGATGTGCCACCACCAGGGTGGTGCAGCCGCGGGCGCGGAGGCGACCCTCCAGCTCCTCCTCCACCACCGGGTCCAGCGCGCTCGTGGCCTCGTCCAGCACCAGGATGGACGGGCGGCGGCAGAGGGCACGCGCGATGGCGAGCCGCTGGAGCTCGCCCCCGGAGAAGCCCGCGGTCCCCGCCTCCACCGGTTCCTCGTACGCGAGCGGCCGGCTCTCCACCGCAGCCTCCACGCAGGCGTCGCGGACGGCGGCCTCCACCACGGCGAACGGGATCTCGTCGTCGAAGAGGGTGATGTTCTCACGCAGTGACCCCGCGACGAGAAGCGAGGTCTGCGGGACGTACCCGACGAGCCCGGTGCGCAGGGGGCGGGGCAGCGCCAGGCGTGGCGTCCCGGCCACGAGCACCTCTCCCGACCACGGCTGCAGCTCCCCTGTGACGAGGCGGACGATGGTGGACTTGCCGGATCCGCTGCCGCCAACCAGGGCGACGCGCGAGCCCGGTGCCACCTCCAGCGAGATGCCGTCGAGGAAGGCCGGGCCGGATGGGTCGTACCCGAAGACGACGTCGCGCAGCGCGACGCCCACCGGGACGCCGGGGGTCAACGGGCCCGGATCAGGGGCGGACGCAGCCGTGCGCTGCGGCGGCTCGCCGGCCGTCTCCGGGTCCAGCGGCAGCTCCAGGACCTTGCCGATCTGCCGCTCGAGGGCGGCGACGGAGGTCCGGTTCACGCCCAGCCAGACCAGCTGGCCCGCCGGAACGAGGACGGCCATGAGAAGGCCCTGCGATGCGACGAGCGTGCCCACCGTCAGCTGCCCGGCGGTCACGAGGAAGGAGCCCACTGCGAGCACGAGGACGAGACCGGCGGTCTTCGTGATTGGTGCCACCACACCCATGTGCTGGCCACCGGCGCCCAGCCGGCCCACCGCGAGGCCCGCCGCATCGCGAGCGCGGCCCCACCGGTCGAAGAGCCACGCCTCTGCCGCGGAGGCCTTGACGGTCTCGATGCTCTCGATCAGCTCCGAGGTCCTGGCCGCGAGCGCCACCCGGGCCTCGTTCGCCTCGCGCTGCCGCAGGGCTCGGCCGCCGAGCGCGCGCGCGGAGATCACCATGCTCACCGCCACGACCACGAGCGCCGTGAGCCCCAGGCGGGGATCCAGCGCCACGAGTGCTGCGCCCAGGACGACGAGCGAGAGGATGTTGCCAACGACGGCGCGCGGCACCAGCATGCCGCCCTTGAGCGCGAGGCCCTGCGTGGCGGCGCCTCGCGCGCTCACGTCACCGGTGCCCAGCCGGTCCGCCACGGGGACCGGGAGCCGGAGCGCGTGCCAGGCGAACCTTGCGGACCCCGTCGCAGACAGGCGGATCGCGGACCTCGCCAGCAGGCGGTACTGCAGGGCGGACACCGCCCCGGCGACAGCGGTGGATACGGCCAGGCCCAGGATGACCGGGGGTGCCCACTCGGTGGCACCCGTGGTCAGGACCTGGTCCACGAAGATGCGCACCAGCATCGGCGCGGCCACGCCCGGCACCAGCGACAGCAGGGTCGTGGCCACCAGGAACGCGAAGGCGTCGGGCTCCAGGTGGCCCACCGCGACGGCCACCAGGCGGCGGGCCACGGTCACCTGGTTGCCGAGCCCGTCAGCACGGTGAGGGTCCCCAGCGAGCCTGTCGTCACGGTGGTGGCGGGCCCCGTGCCGGCGGTCCAGCGATACCCCGAGGGGTTGGCCGGCTCGGGCACAAGCTCCACGGTCACCTCGAGCACGGGCCCGCCGCCCAGGAAGTACGCGGCCAGTTCGTGATCGCCGCCCACCACCAGCGCCACGCGCTCCTCCGAGGCGGGGACCGCGGCCACGGACGAGACCCGGCCAACGAGCATGCCCCACGCGGAGCTGGGCACCGAGGCAAGGCCGACCTGGGCCTCCATGCCCACGGCGACCTGCTTGCCGGGTCCAGCGGGGACGAAGCCCACCACCACGAGGCGGGTATCGGAAGGCTGGATGGTCAGGAGCGCTGTGCCCCGCGTGGTCACGACACCCGGGCGGACGAGGACCGCCACCACGGTGCCGGCCACGGGGCTGGTCACGTCGATCTCATCGCCGGCGTCCGTGACCACGTGCGCGAGCAGGGCGTCCAACGCCACCGCCTGGCCCGGACTTGCATACAGGGCCGTCACGGTGCCCTCCACCATCGAGCCAACCTCGCGGAAGCCGGTGGCGGGGACCACGATGGCGTCGCCACCGATGCCGTCCGGCGCATGACCGAAGACGGCCCACAGCAGCCCTGCGGCGGTGACGAGGCTGAGCCCGAGCAGCGCGAGCCAGGAGGGGGGATCCGTTACGGGCAGGCGGTCTGCGACGTCCGCAGCGGGATTGGCCTCGACGGTGCGGGGCATACGGCCTCCTGGCGCGGCATCTGGTGGACGTGCCAGATTCTGGTCGCGGGCAGCCGGGCATGTCTGTAGGACGCGGGCGCAGCCCGGCTGCCCGGACGGCCTCTCGGCCCGGGACGAGCGGCCTGCTCGCGAATGGGTCCTCCGGTGTGCGGGCCGGCCGCCGTCCGTCTCCTCCTTCGGCACGGCGGTCCGGCCGGGGTGGGACCCGGGCGGGGTGGCCGGTTGCCCTTCGCGCTCCAACGCGGGGAAACGACGAGGCCGGTCCCGCGACCTGCAGCACAGGCGCGGGACCGGCCTCACCGGTTGGGGAAGACCGAGGTCGGGTCAGCCGATCTGGAAGACCACCGCAGCGGGGCTGGGCGTGGGGGCAGGGGTGCTGTCGTCGTCCTCGCCGTCCGGCACGCCGTCGTCGTCGGAGTCCGTGTCCATCGGATCGGAGCCGTCAGTCTCCTCCTGCTCGTTGCTCACGCCATCGCCGTCCGGGTCCTCGTCCGCATCGGCGGTGCCGTCGTGGTCGCTGTCGGAGCTCATCGGAGACGTGTGGCTGCTGTCGAACTCGAACTCGTTGCCGAGGCCGTCCGCGTCCTCGTCCTCGTCTGCGTCGGTCGTGCCGTCATCGTCGCTGTCCGCGTCGCCCGGGTTCGTGCTCACCAGCTGCTCCTGGTGGTTGTTGAGGCCATCGTGGTCGGTGTCCTCGCGGCCGTCCAGCAGTCCGTCGTTGTCCGTGTCGGCGTCAAGCGGGTTGGTGTGTGCCTGGATCTCGTTGAGCGTGTTGGACCCGTCGTGGTCGTTGTCCTCCGCCCAGTCCGGCCGGCCATCGTGGTCCGTGTCCGAGGAGAGCGGGTTGAGGCCGGCGCGCTGCTCCGCAAGGTTGGTCAGGCGGTCGTGGTCCGGGTTCTCCCTGCCGTCCTTGATCCCGTTGCCGTTGCTGTCCGCCCTGAACGGGTTCGTGTGACTGCGGTTGATCTCGAAGCTGTTGGCGAGCCCGTCACGGTCGGAGTCCGTCGCAGCCTGGGCGCCACCGGCGACACCGAGGGAGGCGATGAGGGCACCGCCGGCGGCGAGTGCACGGAGGGCGGTCCAGCGGGA
>CAIYZX010000558.1 GCA_903930745.1 uncultured Chloroflexota bacterium
CAGGTCGCCGAGGCGGTCACGCCACGCCGGTCCGGCGAGGACGGCGGCGAGCACGAGCCCCTCGCGGATCCCGTCGTCGGACACCCGTAGTCGGTCTGTGCCGTACCGCTCCAGCAGGGCGTCCACGATGATCGCGCCCGCGGGAAGGATCCTTGCCCGTGCCTGGCGGATGAGGTGGCGCTCCGCGGCCTCGGAGCTGCGCTCCACGGTGAGCATGGCGAGCGCCACGGTGAGGCGGCGGCGCGTGAGCACCCGGTCCACCGCGGTGGCCGGCAGGAGCTTGAGCAGGTTGGACGCGGTGCCGCCAACCGCCACGATCTCCGACGGCTGTGCCTCCGGGGCACCGGAAAGCACCTCGCGGACGCGGGTCTTCAGCGCCTCGATCTCCGCGAGCGACGGCGGGTCCGCGCTCACCAGCTCGCGGGTCAGGCGGTTGGCGCCCAGCGGGAGGCCGGTGGTGGCGACATCGCCGTCCGAGCGGACGTCCACGAGCTCCGTGCTGCCACCGCCCACGTCCACGACGAGCAGCTCCGCGGGAAGCGGGCGGCCCATGGTGACGCCGAGGAGCGTGAGGCGGCCCTCCTCCTCGTGGTCCACGACGTGCAGCGGGACGCCGGCGCGGCGCTCGACCTCGTTGACGAGGCGGGCGGCGTCATCCGCACGACGCAGCGGCTCGGTGCCCACGATCACGATCTCGCCCGCGCCCATGTCACGGGCGATGCGGACGTAGCGCTCGATGGCGGCGATGAGCTCGTCGCGGGCCTGGTCGCCGATGCGGCCGTCCGCCGCGACACGATCGCCAAGGCCAAGGAACGCGGACTCGTCAAGGAGCGGCTGGACGCTGTGCGTGCCCACCGCCGCGACGAGGAGGTGCAGGCTGGTGGCACCCACATCGATGGCCGCACCAACCTGGGTGCCTTCGGGGATCTCGATGGCCGCGGGGGCCTCGTCCGGGACCACCGGGTCAAGATCCGGGTCCGTGTCCGGCTTGGGCGGCGGGGGCAGGCCGAGGTCGTCCGCGAACCAGGTCACCACGGCAGTGGGCGTGCTCTCGGGCACGACTTGGAGCGCGACGACCGCCTCCGGTTCGGCTTCCGGCTCCACCTCGGGCTCGGGCTCGCGCTCGATGACCGGCTCTGGCTCCGGCTCCGGTGCGGCATCGGGCTCGGGCTCGACGATCGGCTCCGGCGCGGGCTCGATGACGGGCTCCGGTTCCGGCTCGGCGATCGGCTCCGGCTCGGGCTCCGGCTCGGGCTCCGGCTCGACGGCGGGCTCCGGTTGCGGCTCGGCGATCGGATCCGGCTCAGGCTCCGGCTCTGCGATCGGCTCCGGCTCGGGTGTGGCTTCAGGCTCCGGCTCGGGTTCAGGCTCCGGCTCGATGACGGGCTCCGGCTCTGCGACTGGCTCGGGCTCCGGCTCTGCGACCGGGATCGGGGCGCCGGCCTGGCGCAGCAGCGCGGCGACCTCTTCGAGCACCACGCCCGCGTGCGCGGCGGCGGGCGATCGCTCCAGCTGGGCCTTCGCGGCCTTCTTCGCTGCCTTCGCCTCAGCCTTGGATTCGGCCTTCGCGGCCTTCTTCGCGGCCTTGCCGGACGCCTTCGACGCCTTCTTGGCGGCCTTCGCCTCGGCCTTCGCGGCCTTCTTCGCAGCCTTGGCGACCTGCCGGGCGACGGACTCCGCGGCCTTCGCCACCTCGCGCGCGGCCTTCGAGCCGTCCGAGGCGTCGCCCGCCGACATGCCGGCCGCCTCGCGGTCTCGATCCTTCGCCAACGCCCGCTCCTCAGGTAGGACGGCGCCGGATGGTACGCGCCGCGCAGGCGTACAGTCTGCCGTAGACGCGCCAGCCCGTGCGACGGTCAGTCAACGGTGTTGCGGGCATCGCGCCGGATTCGATCCGTGAGCGCGACCAGGATCCCGTGCCGGACCGAGGAGTACCGGTCCATGAGCGAAGCGAATGCCTCACGGCGGATCACCGCCACGCGGACCTCCGTCAGCGCGGTCACCGTCGCGGTGCGCGGCCCACCGTCCACGAGCGCGATCTCACCGAGGAACGCGCCCGCCGTCAGCTCCTTCACAGCGACGGCATCCCGAGCCACGGACAGCCGGCCGGCCAGGACGAGGTAGAACGCATCGCCGGGCTCCCCCTGTGTCACCAGCACATCGCCGGCAGGCACGGCCTCCTCGGTCGCAAGGTTCGCGATGGCCTCGATGGCGCGGTCCGTCATGCCCTCGAAGAGCGGCACGCGGCGCAGAACGGTGGCGTCGATGGACATGAGCGGTACTCCTTTGAGCGGGTGGCGGAGAGGCGGCTCAGCCGCCGTCCTCGGTGGCGTCGGTGGGTGCGGGTTCGGCGCCGAGGCCGCCCGGCGTGATCGGGACCGCCTGCGGCGTGAAGCCGCTCCCCGTGAGATCCAGCTCCGCAAGCGCCTTGCGTGCGGCGTCAGCGTAGGAGAGATCCACCGCTTCCGGCGGCGGTGCGGCGGCCAGCAGGCCCGTTGCGACGAGCCGGTCAACGGTGGACTGGTACGCGGCCATGTCCAGGCTGCCGATCCCCCCTGGGGCTGGCCACACCAGGGCATTGACCTCGTTGACCGCCCAGAGCTGGTGGCCCACCGGGAGCGGCGCACCCTGGTCAACGACCAGCTGGGCGCAGTCTGCCGGACGGTCGCGGCAGTCCACGTATCCCTGGAACGTGCCCTGCAGGAATCGCACAAGCGCGTCCTTGTGCTTGGGATCCGTCAGCCATGATGCGCGGGCGAAGATCCCGGTGCCCAGCATCGCGTCACCGGTCTCGTCCAGGTTTCGAACGGCCAGCTGGCCCGGCGCGTAGGCGGGCGCCCCATCGGAGGAACCGAACTCAAGGAGCTGGGCGTACTCGTCGTAGGTGGTTCCGCCGGCGGCCGCCAGCATCCCGCCGTGGAGCATGTCCGCGAGTGGCGACGAGGCCGGGTCGAAGATGAAGTCGTACTCCCCGGCGGAGTTGTAGCCGGTGCCATCCTCCAGGCCCGCCTTCGCCAGGGCGGCGCGCAGATCCAGCGAGCGGTTGCCGATGCCCAGCATGCCGATGGTGGACCCCTCCAGCTTCGCGAGGCTCGAGACGGGTGTCCCCTTGGGGGCGATCAGCACGGAGCCGGAGCGCTGGTAGAGCATGGCGACCAGCACGTAGTCCGCGCCCAGCTGCTCCCGTGCCACCAGGACCGCCGGCACGCTCGCCACGAGCAGCTGCGGGCCGTCCTCCACCAGCGGCGCGCCAAGCGGGTCCTCGTCCGGTGTTCCCGGCAGGAAGCCCGCCTCCACGGCAAGGCCCTCGTACACGCCGGTTACGGCGGCGTCGTACATGCCGGCGGCCCCGGCCCCGAAGAACGTGTCCAGCTGGACGCCGAACTGGGCCGGGTCCGGGGCTGCGACAACGGGGGCTTCGCTGGCTCCGGGTTCGCCAGAGGCGGATCCCCCGTCCAGGCCCGTCCCCCCACCGGAGATGTCGCCACCGTCGGCGGCGAGCTGGGCGATGTACTCCGCGCGTGCCGTCCCACAGGCGCCGGTCACGAGCGCCAGCAGGAGCAGCACGGCGCCAAGACGGGCCGCCCGGAACCGGGCCCGGAGGCTCACCCGAACCGCCCGGACACGTAGTCCTCCGTGAGGCGGTTCCGCGGGTTCGTGAAGAGATCCTGGGTTGGACCCTCCTCCACGAGGTAGCCGGAGCCGTGGTCGCCCAGCGTGAAGAAGGCGGACCGGTCACTCACCCGTGCCGCCTGCTGCAGGTTGTGCGTGACGATCACGATCGCGTACTGGGCCTTCAGCTCGCTGATGAGCTCCTCGATCCGAAGCGTTGCGATGGGATCCAGGGCGGAGCACGGCTCGTCCATGAGGATCACCTCGGGGTCCACGACAATCGTCCTGGCGATGCAGAGGCGCTGTTGCTGGCCGCCGGAGAGCGAGGTCCCGGGGCGCTTGAGCTTGTCCTTGACCTCGTCCCAGATGGCCGCCCGCCGCAGGCTCCGTTCCACCAGCTCGTCAAGCTCCGGCTTGCGGCGCGCGAGGCCCAGCAGCTTCGGCCCGGCGGCAACGTTCTCCCAGATCGACATGGCCGGGAACGGGTTGGGCTTCTGGAAGACCATCCCCACCACGCGCCGGACCTGCACCGGGTCCACGCCCGGGGCATACAGGTCCACGCCGTCCAGCAGGATGGATCCCTTGACGGTGGCGCCCGGCTGGGTCTCGTGCATTCGGTTCACCGCCCGGATCAGCGTGCTCTTCCCGCAGCCGGACGGGCCGATGATCGCCGTGACGGACCGCGGCGGCACCGCCATGGTCACGTCGCGGACCGCGACCGTGGATCCGTACGCAACGGTGACGTCACGGATCTCCAGCGACCCCGGCAGGCCCGCGACTGCCTCGCCCCGTGCACCCGCGAGCGTGTCGTCCGCCGGCAGCGAGAACGGCCGCGGGATCGGGACCGATTCGATGAAGGTCATGGGGTTCAGCTCCTTCCGGATCCGCGGCGGGCCGCGAGCAGCCGGACCGTGATGTTGGCAACGAGGACGAACACGAGCAGCAGCAGCGCCGCCGCCCAGGCCTGGCCCACGAGAACCGGGGACGGCTGGCCGGAGTTCGTGTAGATGAAGGTGGGGAGGCTGTCCATCGGCTTGTCGATCTCGCCAACGTTGACGAGCCGGCTGCCGAGCGCCGTCAGCAGGAGGGGCGCGGTCTCACCGGACGCCCGCGCGACGGCCAGGATGATCCCGGTCACGAGGCCGCCGAACCCAGCCCGGATCACGACCGTCATGATGGTCCGCCACCGCGGCAGGCCCAGCGCGAGGCCGCCCTCACGGACGGACGCGGGGACCAGGCGGAGGATCTCCTCCGTGTTGCGAAGGATGACCGGCACCATGATCACGGCCAGCGCCGCGATGCCGGCCGCCGCGCTGAAGGTCTTGAACGGGACCACGAGGATGGCGTAGCAGAAGACGCCGATCACGATGGACGGCAGGCCCACCATCACGTCCGCTGCGAACCTGATTGCGGCGGCCACCCGGGGCGTGGCGATCTCCGACACGAAGATGCCGCCGAGGATGCCCACGGGCGCGGCGATCAGCGTGGCCATCGGGACCAGCTGCAGGGACCCAAGGATGGCCGTGAGCGCACCACCGTGGATGTCGTTCACCGGGGCGCTGACCAGGAACTCCGGGTCCAGCCATCCCCAGCCGTTGACCACCACGTACGCGACGATCGCCACGAGGGGTACCAGGATGAACCCGGTCGCGAGCATGGAGATGGTGCGCATCGTTCGGTCCGCGAGCCGGCGGCGGGCCGAGCCGCCACGGACGAGATCCGCGACCCGAGGGCGCACGCCTACGGCGGTGCTGGGGACGGGCACCGGCGCGGGTGCGGCAGGAGTTGCGGCCGTCATGCGTGCGCGTCCCGGCGAGCACCGCCAACCAGCAGGCGGGCAAGGATGCCCACCACCAGCGTGAGCACCATGAGCACCACCGCGAGTGCGAGCAGCGCACCCGTCTCCTCCGTGGACGAGGCCTCCACGAAGCTGGTGGCAATCTTGGAGGCGATGGTCTGTCCCTGGTCGAAGAGCCCGGTGGGCACGCGATCCGCGTTCCCGATGGTCATGGTCACGGCCATCGTCTCGCCCATCGCCCGCCCCAGCGCCAGGATGCACGCTCCGAGGAGGCCTGCCCGGACCGAGGGCAGGACCACGGTCCGGATGGTCTCCCACCGGGTGGCGCCCATCCCCACGTAGGCCTCGCGATAGGACTGGGGAAGTGTCAGGATCACCTCGCGCGAGATGGCGACGATGGTGGGGGTGGCCATCACCGCGAGGATCAGCGAGGCGGTGAAGATGTCATTGCCGATCGGCGTGGTGGCCAGCCACGGGACGGCGGAGAACGTGCCGGCGACCCAGGTCTCCACCGTGTCACGCATCAGGGGCGCGAAGACCACGAGACCCCACAGGCCAACAACCACACTGGGGATCGCCGCGATCAGCTCGACGAGCACCACGACGGGCCGGGCAATCCAGGCGGGCGCCAGCTCCGCGAGGTAGACCGCGGCAAGGATGCCCAAGGGGACGGCGACCACCATCGCCAGCCCGGCGGTGATGATGGTGCCAACGATGAACGGGAGGGCGCCGAAGACGAGGTCGCCCACGTTCCAGGTGGATCCGAGGACGAAGCCGGCGACCCCGAAGGTCTCCCATGTGGGCGCCGACGAGACCAGCAACCTGACGGCGATGCTCCCGAGAAGGAGCAGGGCCAGGGCGGCGCAGCTCCCGGCCAGGAGTGCGAACAGCCGGTCTGGGATGCGCGCGACCGGCGTTGACAGCCGGATCCGGAGCGGAGTCAGGGTCATCGTGGGTCTCGCATGGCCAGTCGCCCCACCCGGGAGGGCGGGGCGACTGGAGCCGTACCTGGTGGGATGGAGGTCAGGGCCAGATGGCCGACCCGCCCCAGGTGATCTGGTGCACCTGGGCGAGAGCCTTGGTCCGGACGGAGGTGGGGAGCGGGGCGTATCCCATCGAGCGGCTGAAGGACTGGCCGGTGGTCAGCGCCCAGTTGAGGTAGGCGACGAACATCTGGGCCTTGGCCTCGCTGGCGCCCTGGAGGCCCTCAGCCTGCTTGTACACGAAGATGTACGAGTAGGCGCTGATGGGCCAGGAGGTGGTGCCGGGGGCCTGGACGATCGGCGCGGCGCGCAGGTCGGCCGGGATGGTGGCCACGGTCGCGTTCGCGGCGGCCGAGAAGGCGTACGTGGACGGGGAGACGAACGTGCCGGCCGGGTTCTTGAGCCGAGCCATCTTGAGCCCTGCGTTCTGGGCGTAGGCGTACTCCATGTACCCGATCGCACCGTTCGTGCTGGCGACCTTGGCGGCCACACCGCTGTTGCGCGGGGCGCCCAGGCCGGGGAGCGTGGCGAGGCCGGTGCAGGTGCTGGGGGATGACGGCCAGGCCTTGGTGGGGCCGCCGGTGCCGAAGATGCAGCGCCAGACGCTGGACACCTTGGCGAGGTAGCTCTCGAACACGAACGTCGTGCCCGAGGAGTCGGAGCGGTGGACCGGGGTGACCAGGGTGTGCGGGATCACGACACCCGGGTTGATGCCCTTGACGAGGGTGTCATCCCAGTACTTGATCTGCCCGGAGTAGAGGCGGAAGACGAGGCCCGGGGTGAGCTTCAGCGTCGTGGCGGCGCCGGTGCTGGTCTTCACGCCGGCGAGCTTGTACGCCAGGACGACGCCGCCCAGGGTGGCCGGGATGTGGAGGACGCCGCCGTTGGTGCTCGCCGTTGCGGCGACATCGGCATCGGAGAGTGCCGCGTCGGACGCGCCGTAGTCCGCGGTGCCGTTCTTGATCGCGTTCACGCCGGCGCCAGAACCGTTGGCCGCGTAGGTGAACGCCACGGTGGAGCTGGGGCTGCTCACAGCGAGGTCGGCGTTGAACTGGGCGAACCACTCGTTGTAGAGCGGCGACGGGAAGGTGGCGCCGATGCCGGAGATCGTGCCGACGTTGCCCGTCGGGACGATCGGGGCGGTGGCGAGCGTCGACGTCGCGGAGACGACGAGGGCCAGGGCGGAGATGGAGACCGCGCGACCGACCCGGGTGTACCGATTGCCCACAGGCATACCTCCCGGCTCGCCGCGATCGGATGGACGGGCGTTGCGTGCCCTGGGGATCGTCCAGACGAGCCGATGTCCGGAAGGTAGAGACGCTTCGTCAACGGCTCGTGCCATTGACGTGAACGCGGGGCGCACAGCGTGTAAACGAACTGTTGTCGGCGCCGGGGGGCGGGATCCGAAGGCGCCAGAGGTCATTCCGCCGTTAACCAAGAACGCCCAGCGGCGGTCGGCTGGGACCTGCATGATCCGGCCGTCCACCGGGGTCCGGCCCGGCGAAACCGGTCGGCAACACGTACCAGGAGCACCTGTGGACCAGCATGTGCAGCGCGTCTACGAGCACGCGCGAGAACGCGTCTGGGACGCGGAGAGCGACGATGATGACGAGGTGGAGCTGGGGCGACTGTCGCCCCTGGCCCGGGCCGTCTACGTCACGCGTGAGCTGGAGGCCGTCCTCGACGATGGCGGGTGGTATCTCGTCTTCGCCAACGAGGACGAGTGGCTGCTGCCGCTGGCCGTCGAGGCCTACGAGCTGCTGGGACTCCCGGACTACGCAGAGCACATCCGCGATGTGGGGCGGCGGGGTTACGGCGACTTCTCCTCCGAGGATGACGGCGAGGCGCTGGACGACGCCTATCGGGCGCTGACGGGCGCCGAGCAGGCCCGGGCGACTGCGCTCGCGACGGGCGAGCCGTAGAGGCCAGCGCCGGCGTCGCGCGTCAGCGCGGAGGATCGAACCGGTAGCCTGTTCCCCGGACCGTGACCAGGTGCACGGCGTGCTCCGGGTCCGGCTCGATCTTGGCGCGAAGCCAGCGGACGTGCACGTCCACGGTCCGCGTGTCCGCGGACCGGTCCGGTCCCCACACGAGACCCAGCAGCTCCGTCCTGCTGAACGCGTGACCCGGCTGGCCGGCGAGCAGGCAGAGCAAGGCGTACTCCTTGGGCCGCAGGTGGACGGCGGTGTTGCCGTCCCAGAGCGCGCGGGCCTCCTGGTCCAGCACCAGCGTTGGCGTCACCCGGAGCCGGCCTCCCGCGACACGGGCCTGAGCCCGGACGGACAGCCAGGCAAGACGACCCGCCAGCTCTGCAGTGGGGATGGCGGAGGAGAGCGCGTCGTCGAAGCCGGCATCGAGGCTTGCGAGGCGGGCGGCCACGGCATCCGGTGGCGCAAGGTGAACAGCGCGAAGCCCGCCCCTACGCCGGCGCTCCGCGGCCACGAGCGCCAGGGTCACCTCGTCGGCCGGCGGCTCCGAGCAGACCACCACACTGGGTGACAGCTCCAGGAGGCGTCGCTCGAAGTCACGGGCATCGCCGACGACGAGGATGTCCACGGACCTGGTGTGGACGGGCAACGCGGCCGCCTGGTCGTCACCGCTCAGCACCAGCCACAGCTCCCGCCCGCCCGGCTCCGGCGCAGGGAGGGGCGGCACGGTGATGGTGCCGGGATAGGAGAGGCCGGTCATGGTGTCGCAGGATCGGCCGGACGCATGAACGGGACATTCCGTGCTCGTTAGCGCGCGGTAAATGCCGCAAGCGCCAGGCCGGTGCGCATCGGCCACGTGCTAACACAACGTTTACATCCCCGTCACGGACCGTTGACGGCGGGGCGGGATCGTGGCACCCGTCAAGAACCGCTGACGACAGGACGGCGCACGAGCGCCGGTCGTCCATGGAGGAACACGTCGAGTGACTCCCATCACCACCTCGCGGATCGCGGGCCTGGCGTTCGCCGCCGCCCTGGTCGTCTCCGC
>CAIYZX010000559.1 GCA_903930745.1 uncultured Chloroflexota bacterium
CGCAGGTCCTGCGCCCGCTTGACCACGTCCTGGGCCACCTCGATCACGTAGTCCATGTGCGACTGCGTGTACGTCCGGCGCGGGATCGCGAGGCGCACGAGGTCCATGGGACCCTCCACCTCCGTCCCGTCCGGTCGGAGCCCGAACATCACGGTGCCAATCTCACAGCCACGGATGCCGCCCGCCCGGTACAGCTCCACCGCCAGCGCCTGGCCCGGGTACTGGAGCGGCGGGATGTGCGGCAGGAGCGCACGGGCGTCCATGTACACCGCGTGCCCGCCGAAGGGCTGGACGCACGGAATCCCCGCGGCCACCAGCCGGTCGCCGAGGTATGCCGTGGACTTCACGCGGTAGCGCAGGTAGTCCTCGTCCACCACCTCGCGCAGGCCCTGGGCCATCGCCTCCAGGTCGCGCCCGGCCAGGCCGCCGTACGTGGGGAAGCCCTCCGTGAGGATCAGCAGATTCCGGCACTGCTCCGCCAGCGCGTCGTCGTTCATCGCCAGCCAGCCGCCGATGTTGACGAGCGCGTCCTTCTTGGCGCTCATCGTCATCCCGTCCACCAGCGACCCGATCTCGCGGATGATCTCCTTGACCGGCCGGTCCTGCTGGCCCTCCTCGCGCTCCCTGATGAACCACGCGTTCTCCGCGAACCGGCAGCCATCGAGGAAGAGCGGCTTGCCGAAGCGGTCGCAGACCGCACGGATGTCGCGGAGGTTCTGGAGGCTCACCGGCTGGCCACCGCCGGAGTTGTTCGTGATCGTGACCACAACGATCGGGATCTCGGCGCCGCGCGTCTCCAGGAGCCGGGTGAGCGCGCCGATGTCCATGTTCCCCTTGAACGGGTGGATCAGCGCGGGCTGGCGGCCCTCCGGGATCACGAGGTCCACGGCCTCCGCGCCCGTGAACTCCACGTTGGCGCGGGTGGTGTCGAAGTGGGTGTTGTTGGGGATGACCTTGCCGGCCCCGCCAACCGCGGTGTACAGGATCTTCTCCGCCGCGCGGCCCTGGTGCGTGGGGATCACGTGCTTGAACGGGAAGAGATCCTGGATCGCCTCGAGGAAGACGAACCAGGACGGGCTGCCGGCGTAGCTCTCGTCGCCGTGCTGGATCGCGGCCCACTGGTCGCGGCTCATCGCGCCCGTGCCGGAGTCCGTGAGCAGGTCGATGAGCACGTCGTCCGCGTGCAGGCTGAACAGGTTCCAGCCGGCCCGCTCCAGGGCGGCGTCACGCTCCGCCTCCGTGGTCAGGCGGATGGGCTCCACGGCGTGGATGCGGAACGGTTCGATGATGGTCTTCCAACGGTCCATGGGCCGGAGTCTACGCTGCGCGCACGCGCCCGCGATGGGCGGGCCAACAGGGTGGAACCACGGCCGGTGCAGGCAGATTTGCCAAGATTCCTCCAATCCACGACCCTGCCGGGACCGAAGGAGGGATGGCGCCGTGCAGCGGCGTCGTCGAAACCGAGCCTCGACGAACGGAGTTCTACACGCGTGTCACAGGCAACGAGCGCCCCCGCGGGCGCCATGCACTCGGAGGGCAAGGGCCGCTGGCTCGGGCTCGCCATGCTCAGCGTGGGCGTGGCCATGATCATCGTGGACGCCACGATTGTGAACGTGGCCGTCCCCGCGATCATCGGCGATCTCAAGCTTGACTCCACCACCGCCGAGTGGATCAACACCGTCTACTCGCTGGTCTTCGCCGCCCTGCTGATCACGCTGGGCCGCGTTGGCGACCTCTGGGGCCGCCGCAAGCTCTACCTGCTGGGCCTCGTGATCTTCGGTGCCGCGTCCGTCCTCGCGGGCATCGCACCATCCGCCGAGCTGTTGATCGCGGCGCGCGTCCTCCAGGGCGTGGGCGGCGCGATGATCCTGCCGGCCACGCAGTCCATCCTCAACACCAACTTCCGCGGCCGCGAGCGCGCCATCGCGTTCGGCATCTGGGGCGCCACCATCGGCGGCATGGCCGCGGTGGGCCCGCTCGTCGGCGGCTGGCTGACCACCAACCTCTCCTGGCGCTGGGCCTTCTACATCAACGTCCCCATCGGCCTCATCGCCATCCTGGGCACGCTCAAGTACATCCGTGACTCCCGCGACGAGCACGCCAAGTCCGGCTTCGATCCGCTTGGCTTCGTCCTGATCACCTTCGGTCTCGCGTCGTTCGTCTTCGGCCTCATCGAGGGCCGCAACTACGGCTGGTGGGAGCCAACCCACGCCTTCGACCTCTTCGGCATCACCTGGCCGCTGGAGAACCTCTCCACGATCCCGTTCGCCATCGGCTTCGGCGTCCTTGCGCTCGTTGCGTTCGTGATCCTGGAGGACCGCCGCGCGAAGGCCGGCAAGTTCATCCTGTTCGACGTGGGCCTGTGGGGCTTCAAGGCCTTCCGGTACGGCAACCTCGCGGGCACCATCGTCTCGCTGGGTGAGTTCGGCCTCCTGTTCGCGCTGCCGCTCTTCCTGCAGGCCGTCGTTGGCTACGACGCCTTCGAGACGGGCCTCGTCTTCCTCGCGCTGGCCATCGGCTCGTTCTTCGCCGCGCCGCTCGCCGCCAAGGTGGCGCACTCCTGGGGTCCGCGCCGCGCGGTGAGCCTGGGCATGATCCTGGAGGCGGTGGGCATCATCGCCACCGCGCTGCTGATCTCCCCGGACGTGAACGGCTGGCTGCTGGCCCTGCCGCTCTTCATCTACGGCGTGGGCGTGGGCTTCGCCACCGCGCA
>CAIYZX010000560.1 GCA_903930745.1 uncultured Chloroflexota bacterium
AGGTAGTCGTCGCCGGTGTAGCCAGGGAGCCGGTCAGCTGCCCGCGGTGCCGGTTGCGCCCGTGGGCCGGGCCACGACGCGGATCTCGCCGCCGTACATCCCCATCGCGCAGCTGTAGCGCAGCGTGGTGCCGGCCTGCATCGCCGGGAGGTCGAACGTGTTGTCGCCCAGGTGCAACCGCTCGAAGACATTGAGGTCCGGGATCACCAGCGAGGCCGCGCACGTGGCGGTGGTGGTGGACTGGATGGTCCAGCGGACCGGCGAGCCCGCGTAGACCGTGGTGACGGCGGGCGTGTAGCCATCGGCCACCTGCTGGGTCACGAGAACCTGCGTGCCGTCGGCGCCCTGCGTGCTGTCCGCCGTAGCGGCCTGCACGGTGGTCGGGCCGAACCCGGGGAGACCGAAACCGGCGAGCCGGAGACCGGCGGAGAGGTTCAGGAGCGCGAAGCCAACCACCACGACACCCACGAGGCGGAGGAGCGTGGGGCGGAGGCGGCTGGGCATCACGACCGGCAGGCCGGCCAGCGCCAGGAGTCCGGGGGCGGTGCCCAGGGCGAAGGCGGCCATCGTCATGCCCGCCACCATGGGGCTCCCGGTGGAGAGGGCGTAGACCTGGACGGCCTGCGTGAAGCCGCAGGGCATGAAGAACGAGGCGACGCCAAGGCCGAACGCGCGCCCGTCGCTGTACGCGGAGACGCCGCCGTCATGGATGCCCAGGCGGGCGGCGAGGGACGGGGGCAGGGCAGGCGACCAGGCCGCGATGCGCGGGGACAGGCCGGTGAGGCGGGTGCCGACGAGCGTCATGACGATGGCCACCACGATCATCAGGATGGCCACGAGCTGCGGGGGCAGCGTGACGGACGCGCCGAGGGCGCCGAGCGCGGCTCCGAGGACCGTGTAGCCGATGACCCGACCGCCCATGAACGTGAGGGCCGGGCGCATCCGGGCGACGATCCCGGGCTCGGCGCCACCGTCGCGCGTCCTGGCCCGCGCCGCCTCGTGCGCCGCGGTGAGCGACAGGACGATGCCACCGACGAGCGCCATGCACGTGGAGACGCCCGCAGCGAGGCCGAGGAGGAGCGCGATCATCACGCCACCCTTGCCGATGTCCGTGGCGCCGCTGGCGAGGCCCGCGAGCCCGGTGACGTTGGCGAGGACGGCGAAGAGGGCGATCAGGAGGACGCCGGCGCCCGCGGTGATCCAGGCGGAGCGGTCGCGCTCCAGCCAGGGCGCGCTGCCCAGCTCGTAGCCCGCCTTGTGGAGGGCGGCTTCGACATCGGCGCGGGCCAGGGGTGCGGAGCTGCGGATCTCCACCCGGCCGCGGACGGCGGAGGCGGCAACGTGCTCCACGCCCTCGAGCCTGCCCACGTGGCGCTCGATGCGGACCTCGCAGGTGCGGCAGGTCATGCCGCTGACCGGGTAGGTGGTGGAGAGGAAGCGGGCCGGGGCAGCCGGGGGAACGGCCCCGGCCCGCTCTGACACCTCGTCTGACGGCGCCGGGACGGACGCCGCCTGGGACGGACTGGTGACCCTGCCGGCCATCCTGGCCTGGCGACGGGCGAGCGCGGCCGCATGCAGGTCATCCTGTTGGGCGGCTGCGTCACCGGGGACGTTGGTGGTGCGCTTCGCTCGAGAGGTCATCGGGGCGCTGGTCCTTGAGAGAGGTGCGATGGAGGCATCGTGCGGTGTCCGAGGGCGCAATGCCATGCAGCGCGGGGCAAGCGTTCCTCAAGTTGCGGTCAAGCCGCCGGCAGCTCCACGTGGAAGGTGGCGCCCCTTCCCGGCCCCGGGCTCTCCGCCCAGGCCTGGCCGTCCATCGCCTCCGCCAGCGCCCGCACGATCGCAAGACCGATCCCGGATCCGCCCGCCGCCCGGCTCCGCGCCGCATCCACGCGGTAGAAACGCTCGAACACCGCCTCGAGCTGGTCCTGGCCCAGGCCCGGGCCCTCGTCCGTCACGGAGATGCGGACGGCGTCGCCGCGGCGCTGCGTGGTGGTGGTGATCGCCGTGCCGTCCGGCGCGTGACGCAGGGCGTTGGAGAGGTAGTTGCCCAGGATCTGGGCAAGCCGGTCCGGGTCCGCGGTTGCCAGTGCCGGCGCGGGCGCGTCCCCTGCGCCTGCCTGTGTCACGAGGCGCACGTTGCGCTGGGCGGCCTGGGGCTCGAACCTCGCGACGACGGCTGCGGCCACTCCGGCGGCATCGAAGGTCTCGCGCTGGAGGGGGAGCTGCCGGGCCTCGGCACGCCAGAGCTCCGCGAGGTCGCTGACCATGCGCGTCATCCGGCCGGTCTCCGCGCGGAGCAATGCCCAGGTCTCCGGCGTGGGCTGCACCACCCCGTCCTCGAGTCCTTCGAGGTAGCCGTCGAGCGTGGTGATGGGCGTGCGGAGCTCGTGGGCGACGTCGCCAACGAGCTGGAGGCGGCGGCGCTCCGTGGCCTCGAGAGACGTCGCCATCTCGTTGAAGGAGACGGCCAGCTCGCCAAGCTCACCGGGCTCATCGATGGGAACGCGCTCCTCGTAGCGGCCACCCGCAACGAGATCGGCGGCACGCGCGAGGCGGCTGATGGGCCGGGAGAGCCTTGCCGCGACGAGGATGCCCGTGACGCCGGCGGTGACCACGGCCGCGATGATGGCGGCGAGCAGCGCGTTGCGCATCGCGGTGTCGAAGGCGACCTGGGTGGCCTCGGCCATCGCCTCGCCCATCGGGTCGCCGGGCGCGTGGCCCATGGCCTCCGCGAAGTAGCTGGGACCGACGAGGAGCACGGCGATGCCCACGGTGCCGATTGCAGCCGCCGCAACGACGAGGAAGGCGATGATCAGGCGGCCCCGGAGCGAGGCTGGGCGCATCAGGCCCGCTCGCGCAGGCGGTAGCCCACGCCACGCACGGTCTCGATGAACCGCGGGCTGCCCGGCTCGTCGCCCAGCTTGCGCCGGAGGTTGGCCACGTGGACGTCCACGAGGTGGTCGTCGCCGTCGTAGGCATCGCCCCAGAGCGACTGCAGGAGCGTGGCCCGGCGAACCACGATGCCGGGGTCACGGGCGAGGAGGGCCAGGAGGTCGAACTCCAAGGCGGTGAGGTCCGCGGCGCGACCGTCCACGCGGACGGTCCGGCGACCCTCGTCCAGCTCCAGGCCCGCGGGGAGGTGGGGACTGGGTCCCGCCTTTGGTGTCGTCTCGGCTGCCGGGCTCGTCCTCGCCTCCGGCGCGTCGGCGGCCTGGCCGGTCGCCCGTGGCCGTCGGAGCACAGCCTTGATCCTGGCGACGAGCTCCCTGGGCGAGAACGGCTTCACGAGGTAGTCGTCCGCGCCCACGGTGAGGCCCATGATGCGGTCGATCTCCTCGCCCCTCGCCGTGAGCATCAGGACGTAGGCGTCCGAGAAGGTGCGGATGCGCCGGCAGACC
>CAIYZX010000561.1 GCA_903930745.1 uncultured Chloroflexota bacterium
CGCTCATCAACTGCTCGTACCCGACCCATGCCGCCGCGCAGTTGTTGATGTCCCGGGCGACGTCCCAGGGGTTGCCCAAGTCGCTGTCCATGCCCGCACGGTCCCACCACCACGAGCCGCGGACAACTCCCCGGCCGGGGGCGCACACCGGTCGCCGAGGAGCGTTGTCCGCTCAGCGGGCAACCTGCACGGCGCAGGTGCATTCCTGCCCGCTTGCGGATGCACATCCGACCCATCTGGGCTGGATGTGCAGGTTCTGCCCGCTGCGAGGTACAGGATCGCCGGGGCGTCGGCTGGGTTGCCCGCCAGGCGGGCAGGGGATCGGCGAAGCGGGCGCCGGACGAGTGCGCTCGCCGGGCAGCGGGGCGACGAAACGGGCGCCGGTGGCGTAGGGCGCCGGGCGTGGGACGCGACCCGAGCGCTGGCGCAGCCCCGGAACCCGGGCGCGGGGAGCGCAACCAGGGGTGCGCCGAGGGCGGGCGGCGGCCATACTGCGCCCCATGGAGCTGCATCCCAACCCGCCGCGCATGGTCACCGTGGTGCTGGCGCTTGTCCTCGCCGTCGTGGGCGTCGCGCTCGCCTGGCCCGTGGAGCCGCTGCTCGCGCTGCTGGCGCCGGTGACGGAACCCGTCGCGGCCATGGGCCTCCCCATGAACGACACCACGGGCTTCCTCGCCCTCCTCGCCTCGAGCGGCCTGCTCGTGGCGGGCAGCCTCCTGCCGGGGATCTGAGCCGCCATGCGCCGCAGGACCAACTTCGCCCCCACCGCGCGGACCATCGTGGTCGCGCTCATCCTCATGGTGGTGGGCCTCCTGGGCTCCCAGGGGATCGTGATCCCGCACCAGGGCGGCGTCATCGCCTTCGTCCTGGCGATCGGGATCCTGCTGCTGGGCATGGTGCTGCCCCAGATCTGAGGCGTCCCCGAGACGCCCCCAGGGCGCCCGCGCTACCGTGCACGCCCGCCCCGGCGAACACGCACAGACCCCGCAGAAAGGGCCGAACGGACCACCCAAAAGGGGTGCCAGCGGCGGCCGTAGACCCCGCCGAAGGGGTGTCTGCCGGGACGCACGCTGCTAGAATGGCCCCGCCTGTGCCACCTCGGCGGCACGGGAAGCGCACGCCAAACTCACCACCTCGAACGCGGCCCGGTGCGTGCACCGCCGGGCCCCTTCGACCTCGAGGACCACGTGACCGGGATCTGGTACGTCGTCGGGTTCGTCTTCGCCGGCACCCTGTTCGTCTTTGGAACGATCGGGCTGGCCTGGCTGATCTCCCACCGAACCCGCGGAGACGAGCACAAGGGCTACCCCTACGAGTCGGGCATCGACACCTTCGGTGACCCCCACGCCCGGTTCGGCATCTCGTTCTACATCTACGCCCTGATGTTCGTGGCATTCGACATCGAGGTGGTGTTCATCTACCTGTGGGCCCTGGTCTTCCAGGACCTGTTGCTGGCAGGGCTCGTGAGCATGCTCATCTTCGTGGGCATCCTGCTCTTCGGCCTCGCGTACGCCTGGCGCAAGGGAGTGCTGACGTGGCGATGACCCCCGACGGCGGCGAGGCCGGCGTCCCCGGCGGCGAGTCCGCCGCAGAGCTGATCGTGCCGGGCCAGTCCGGCGTGATCAACCCCATCGTGGTCCCCAACACCCTGTGGACCAGCGACCGGCCGGGCGCGTACCCCACGCCCGCCCCGTACCTCCACCTCGACGAGCTCGAGGGCTCGGACCTCATGCTGAGCGACACGGCCCGCTGGGGCGCGCTCGAGGTCATCCCCACCAAGGCCGACTACATCGTCGACCTCATCCGCATGAACAGCCTCTGGCCGCTCCTCTCGGGCCTCGCCTGCTGCGCCATCGAGATGATGTCCGCGGCCACGTCCAAGAACGACATGGACCGCTGGGGCATGTTCCCGTTCCGCGCCAGCCCCCGCCAGGCGGACGTGCTGATCGTGGCGGGCACGCTGACCACGAAGATGGCCGGGCCCCTCATCCGCCTCTGGGAGCAGATGCCGGAGCCCAAGTGGTGCGTCGCGATGGGTGACTGCACCTGCTCCGGTGGCCGCTACAAGCGCTCCTACTCCACCATCGAGGGCATCGACCGCGTGATGCCGGTGGACGTCTACATCCCGGGCTGCCCGCCGCGGCCCGAGGGTCTCATCTACGGGATGATGAAGCTCGGCCAGCTCGTCAAGGAGCGGCGCGGCCACTGGCCGGAGCACCGCATCGCCCCCAACGTGCCGCAGGACGTCTAGCCATGGACCGAAGCCTGAAGCAGCGCCTGGAGGCCCGGTTCGAGGGCAGGATCCTGGGCCTTGTCCGCCAGCGCCACGACCAGACCGAGCTCCACGTGGCGGCCGGCGACCTCATCGAGGTCATGACCGCCCTCCACGACGAGGCGGACCTCGGGTTCGTCCTCCTCGCGGACCTCTCCGGCGTGGACACCGGCAACCACATGCAGGTGGCCTACCACCTCTGGTCCGCCAAGTCCCCGGACTGGCTCCGCGTGGTCGCGGACGACCTCCCGCGTGACAACCCCCGCATCCCGTCGCTCACCGGCCTCTGGCCCGGCGCCGAGTGGATGGAGCGCGAGGCGTACGACATGTTCGGGATCATCTTCGAGGGGAACCGCGACCTCCGGCGCATCTACATGCCGCCGGACTACGCGAGCTTCCCGCTCCGGAAGGACTTCCACCTCGCCGATGACGCGGCCCGATCCCCGGGTGGCGGCGTGCGACACATGGAGCAGAGCCACACCCCGGTCCAGGCGACCGAGCGCGTGGTGCGCCGCACGGTGAAGACGCGATGACCGCCTCCGCCTACCACAACCCGCACC
>CAIYZX010000562.1 GCA_903930745.1 uncultured Chloroflexota bacterium
CGATCGATCGCGATGAAGGCCAGCTGCTCCCTGCTCACCCCGCCGATGCTACCAGCGCCGGAGGGTCAGGCGTCCCATCCGTCCAGCTCGTCGATCTCCTCGAGCCGCTCGATGAGCGCCTCGATCCCGATCTCGTCGCGGAGGAGCTCCGAGGCAACCGGCGACTGGCCGCCGAACAGCTCGCGCAGCACCGGGTCGAAGAAGAGCATGGCGGGAGCGCCAAGGGGCCGGTACGGGCGGCTCGCCTCGAGGAAGTGGACCGCAGTGCCCGTGCAACCGCGCAGCCGGATCTCGCGGGCGACGGCCTCAACCAGCGCCTCGCGGCGCTCGTCAACGGGCTCGTACGGGAAGGTCACGCGAAGATCAACCTCGGGATGGGGCGGCGGGCTGGTCCGGTGCGGCGGCAAGCCACCGGGTGGACGCCCCGGCGAGCATGCGCATGCCCGCAATGGAGCCCGCGGAATGGTACACCCGGGCCAGGCGGCGGGACATCCCGGCGAGGACCTCGTGGGTGATCGTGGTGCCGGTGCGCGCCAGCTCTGGCGCGGTGATCCGCTCGTCGCCCTGGGCGCCGAGGAGCACGAACTCGTCGTCCTCGGTCACCGGGGCACCGGGCACGTCCGTGACGTCGGCCATGATCCCGTCCATCGCCACCCGCCCCACGAGCGGCACGCGCACACCGCGCACCAGTGCCTCGGAGCGGTCCGTCAGGAAGCGGCGCCAGCCGTCCGCGTAGCCGATGGGCAGCGTGGCGATCCGCGATGGACGCGACGCGCGCCACGACGGGCCGTACGACACGCCGTGACCGGCAGGCAGGACCTCCACGCGAACGGGGCGGGCCCGGACCTCCATGACGGGGCGAAGCCCGGCTGCCAGCACGGCATATTCGGGTGACGCCTCCAGGCCGTCGGGCAGCAGCCCGTAGAGGGCCAGCCCCAGCCGCGCGGCATCCCAGCGCCGGACGTCGCCCACCACCACCGTCCCGGAGCCGCCGATGTGCCGGCGCAGCGGTGTGCCATCGGCCCCGGCCGGCACATCATCGCCCAGTGATGCCAGCATGGCCTCGAAACGGCCATCCTGGCCGGAGCGGCTCGCCGGGTCATCGGCCGCCGCGAAGTGCGTCCAGATCCCCTCGAGGCGCACGCCCCTCGCCGCCGCGATCCGCGCCAGCGCCGCGCGAACCTCGCCGGGGAGCACGCCGCCGCGCCCCAGGCCCGTCTCCACCTCCAGGTGCACCACGAGCGGACCGAGCCCCGGGTCCCCATCGGAGGCCGCCTCGGCCGCCGTGAGGATGCGCTCGCAGAGGAGACCCGGGCCCAGCGCCGTCGCCACCCCCAGCCGCATCGCCTCCTCCACGGAGGTCTCCGGGATGGGATAGAGCACGAGAATGGGCAGCGTGACGCCGCCCTCGCGCAACTCCACTGCCTCGTCGAACGTGGCCACAGACAGCCCGTCCGCACCCGCTGCCTCGAGGGCGAGAGAGACCGGCAGGGCGCCATGCCCGTACGCGTCCGCCTTCACGACCGGCTCCGCGCGCACCCCCGGACCCGCGCCCTGGCGCAGGATCTCGAGGTTGGCGACAAGCGCCCCGAGGTCGATCTCCAGCCAGGCCGTCCGCCCGAGGGCAGGCAGTCCGGCGCAGCGCAGGCGCTCCTCGATGGACGCCTCCGCAATGCTCACCGCTACCCCTCCACCGGCGGCGCCGATTCGCGGGCGTCGCCGTGCCCGCCAACGTGGCGCAATCCGAAGCCAAGCCGGCGTCCCGTTCGCTGGCGGTCGGCGAGCGCGGAGAGGCGCTTGCGCACCATCGGCATCGCATCGGGCAGGTCCGAGGCCAGCAGGCCCGCGTCTCCCAGCCGGTCGCGCACCGCCTCGCCTGCGAGACCGTGGAGGTAGACGCCCAGGCACGCGGCGTCGAACGGCACCAGCCCCTGGGCCAGCAGCGCACCGATGGACCCTGCGAGGACGTCGCCCGTGCCGCCGGAGGCCATCGCCGGGTTCTCGAACGGCGCCACCGCCACCTGGCCGCCGGGCGTGGCGATCACCGTGTTCGCCCCCTTGAGGACCACCACCTGGCCCCACTCGGTCGCCGCGTCGCCCGCGGCACGGACGCGCGCGGCGTCATCGGCGTTCAGGTCGCCATCGTCCGCCGGATCGTGGCCGGCGCCCGCGCGCAGCCGGATGAACTCGCCAACGTGCGGCGTGAGGACGCAGGGTCGCGTGACGTCCCGCCACCACTCCTCGGCGGACGCCAGGGTCCGCAGCGCCTCCGCGTCCAGCACCGCGGGGGGTCCAACCGCCTCCTCGGGCGCCGTCAGCACGAGCCGCAGCAGGTCGCTGTTCGCCAGCGAGGGCCGGAGCCCGGGACCGATGACCAGCGCGTCGTGCTCGTTGTCCAGGATCTTCGCGAGGGCGGGCTCCGGATCCACCTCCTCGACATCGTCCTCCGGGAGGGCCATCGTCGTGGCCTCCACCACCTTGGACGCGAAGAGCGGCTGGAGCGACTCGGGGACGGCCAGCGTCACAAGGCCTGACCCGGCGCGGCCTGCTGCACGACAGACCAGGAGTGCGGCGCCCGCGTAGTCCAGGGACCCGGCGATCACCAGCACGCGCCCGAAGGTGCCCTTGTGCCCGCGCGCCTCGCGAACCGGGATGAGCCGGGCCATGGACTCGTCGTCCAGGCGCGCCGTGCCTTCCGGGATGCTGTTGGCGGCGTTCTCCTCGTGGCGCCGGCCAAAGCCAACGGGTCGCCGATCAGCCATTGCCGCCCTCCACCGCGTCCGCCACCTCGGCGGCGAGCGCATTGTGCTCCTCGTGCAGCCTGCGCAGCCGGTCCATCCGGGCCATCAGCGCACGCTCCCGGTCGTTCAGCCGCTCGTCGATGTCGAGCGGGAAGACGTACTTGCCGCCCGCCGTCCGCACGCCGAAGGCCACGGCCACCGCGAACTCGGACTCGTGGCTGATGGAGACCGCCACGCGGCCCATCCCCAGCTGCTCCGCGCGCTGGGCGGCACGCCCGTGCAGGATGATGTTCGGCTGCCCGGTGGGCATCCGCTCCACCTCGATGTCCCGCCAGCCCACGCCCCGGACGCCCAGGCCCAGGACCTTCGAGACGGCCTCCTTGGCCGCCCACCGCCCGGCGAACGTCTCGGGGCGCTGGCGCACGTAGCGCTGCTCACGTGGCGTGAGGACCCGGTCCGCGAACCGCTGGCCGAACTTGGCGATGGCGCTGGCGATCCGCTCCACCTTGACGATGTCGACGCCCACCTCGGTGGTGCCGGCCGGGACCATGCCCTGCGGCAGCTGCGGATCCCGCGCGGGCTCCGGGCGGGCCATCCCCTACTCCACCGTCACGGACTTGGCGAGGTTGCGCGGCTGGTCCACGTCGTTGCCACGCGCCAGCGCCGTGTGGTACGCGAACAGCTGGAGCGGGATGACCGCGAGGACCGGCGAGAGCGCCTCGTGCGTGGGCGGCACGAAGACCACCTCATCGGCGAACCGGCCGATGGCCTCGTCACCCTCGGTGGCCACCGCGATCACCCTGGCGTCGCGGGCGCGGCCCTCCATCACGTTGCTCATGAGCTTGTCGTAGACGCGGCTGCGCGTGGCGACGGCCACGAGCGGGCACTCCGCGTCCAGCAGCGAGATGGGCCCGTGCTTGAGCTCGCCCGCGGCATAGCCCTCGGCGTGGATGTAGCTGACCTCCTTCAGCTTCAGCGCGCCCTCGAGGGCCGCCGGGAAGGAGTAGCCGCGACCGATGAACATGAACCCCCGGGAGCCCGCGTAGCGCTGCGCCATTGCCGGCACGTGGGCCGCAAGCTCCAGGGTCCGGGCGGCCGCCTCCGGGAGGTGGCGCAGCGCGGCGCCCAGCTCCAGCTCGGCAGCCTCCGCCATCGCGCCGCGCGCCTTGGCGATCGTCGCCGCCAGCGTCACGAGCGTGGTGACCTGGGTCACGAACGTCTTGGACGCGGCCACCGCGATCTCGGGGCCCGCCTGGAGGAACATGACCGCGTCCGCCTCGCGCGTGATCGCGGAGCCCACGGTGTTGGTGATGGCCACGATGGGGCAGCCCTGCTCGCGCGCCCAGCGGGTCGGGGCGATGGTGTCCGCGGTCTCGCCGGACTGGGTCACGGCCACGACGAGCGTGTTCGTGTCCACGGGCGGCGGCGAGTAGCGGAACTCCGACCCCACGGTCACGCGGGACGGCAGCCCGGTCCACTCCTGGAGCGCGGCCGCGCCCACCATGGCCGCGTAGTACGCAGTGCCGCAGGCGACCAGCTCCACCCGCGTGACGCGGCGGAACGTGTCCGCCATCTCGTCCAGCTCCGGGGCGGCCACGCCGCCTGCGGGGCTCACGCGCCCGGCCAGGCTCTGGGCAAGCGCCTCGGGCTGCTCGTGGATCTCCTTCTCCATGAACGTGGCGTGCCCGCCCTTCTCGGCGGCCTCCGGCGTCCAGTCGATGGTGCTGACCGGGCGGTCCAGCGGCTCGCCCGTGAGGCTGGTGATCGTCACGCCGGTGGGCCGCACGTCCGCGATGTCGCCCTCCTGGAGGAAGACCACCTTGTCCGTGTGGGCGAGGATGGCGGCGACG
The DNA here is from genome assembly GCA_903930745.1 of uncultured Chloroflexota bacterium. Taxonomy (GTDB): domain Bacteria; phylum Chloroflexota; class Limnocylindria; order Limnocylindrales; family CSP1-4; genus CAIXZV01. The sequence continues at coordinate 4,592 of CAIYZX010000562.1, forward strand.
TCGCTGGCGAGGAAGCTCTCCTCGCCGTTGAGACCCACCACGAGCGGCACGTTGTGGCGTGCGCCGATGAGGCGGCTGCGCTCGCCGCGGTGCATCACGACCAGCGCGTACGCGCCCTCCACGCGGCCGAGGGCCTCGCGCACCGCCGCGGAGAGGTCGCCCTGGTAGGCGTCCTCCACGAGGTGGGCCAGCGCCTCCGTGTCCGTCTCGGAGCGCAGCGCGTGGCCCCTGGCCTCCAGCTCGTCCCGGAGCTCGCGGAAGTTCTCGATGATCCCGTTGTGGACCACCGTGATCTCGCCGGTGCAGTCCTGGTGGGGATGCGCGTTCAGGTCGTTGGGGCGGCCGTGGGTGGCCCAGCGGGTGTGCGCCACGCCCAGCGAGGCGTGCGGGGTCCGGTCCGCGATCGCGGCCTGGAGGTTGACGAGCTTGCCCGCCTTCTTCTCCACGAAGAGGGCGCCCTCCTCGTCCACGAGGGCGATGCCGGCGGAGTCGTATCCGCGGTACTCGAGGCGGCCGAGGCCTTCAATGAGGATGGGGCCCGCTTCACGAGGACCGGTGTAACCGACGATGCCGCACATGCTGGTGTGTCTGTCTCCCTACCGGCCCAGCGTGTCCCGGCCGGGCGGCTAGTGTAGACGCTCCCCCGCGAGCGCCGCGATGGCGTCGGCGATCTCCGCGACCATCGTCGCGTCGGCGCCCTCCACCATCACCCGAAGGACGGGTTCGGTGCCGGACGGACGGACGAGGATCCGGCCGTGTGGCGCGAGGCGGGCCTCCGCATCGGCAATGGCGCCCCGGAGCACGTCGTCCGCGTCCCACTGGTCGCGGTGCCGGACGCGGACCGCTTTCTGCTGCTGCGGCAGCAGCGGAATCTCCTTCGCCAGCTCGCCCAGGCCCATGCCGGAGGCGCGCATGACCCGCAGGAGCTCGATGGCGGTGACGATGCCGTCGCCGGAGCTGGTGTGCTCGCGCACGATGACGTGACCGCTCTTCTCGCCGCCCAGGCCGGCACCGGAGACCAGCATCGCGGCCAGGATGTGCTTGTCGCCAACCGGCGTCCGCACGAGTCGTCCGCCCGCCTCCTCCACGGCCTTCTGGAGGCCGCCGTTGGAGAGCACGGACACGACGAGGCTGCCGTGTGGCAGGGCACCGCGGCGGAGTCGCTCCAAGGCCAGGATGCCCAGCACCTGGTCGCCGTCCACGAGGTGGCCATCGCTGTCCACGGCCACGCAGCGGTCCGCGTCCCCGTCGAGGGCGAAGCCCACGTCCGCCCCGTGCTCGCGCACGGCCTCCATCAGCGATTCGGGGTGCGTGGCGCCGCAGTCGCGGTTGATGTTGTCGCCGTCCGGGCTGTCGTGGATCACCGTCACGCGCGCCCCGGTGGCCCGCAGGATCTCCGGGCCCACGTGCCACGCCGCGCCGTTGGCCGCATCGAGAACCACGTGCAGGCCCTTCCCGTCCACCGCCGTGGCCAGCGACGTGCGATGCGCGATGTACTGGTCCAGCAGGCCCGCATCCCGCACCAGCCGGCCGATGTCGCCGGGCGCCGCCGCCGGCAGCTCGTCCGCCTGGAGGATCAACGCCTCGAGCTCGTCCTCGAGATCGTCGTCCAGCTTGAGCCCGGACGGGTCCAGGACCTTGAGGCCGTTGTCCTCCGCCGGGTTGTGCGAGGCGGAGACCATGATCCCGGCCGCGAAGTGGCCGTTGCCGGCGAGGAAGGCCAGGGCCGGCGTGGGGACGACGCCCACGTCGTGCACGGTGGCGCCCATGCTGGTGGCGCCGGCGGTGATCGCCGCGACGAACATGTCGCCGGAGCGGCGCGTGTCCTGGCCCACGACGAGCGCTCCCCCGTCCTTCAGGACCTGGTGCGCCGTGGCGCGGCCGAGGGCGAAGGCGAGGGACGGGCGCAGGTCCTTGTTGGCCGCGCCGCGGATGCCGTCGGTGCCGAAGAGGCGCGTCATGCAGGCTCCTTGGAGGTGTGGTCGCGCGTCCCGGTCATGGGGCCGGCGTCGGCGTGGGTGACGGGGACGGGGCGGGCGTGGGTGACGGAGACGGGGCGGGCGTGGCCCGAGCCGTGACCGTGACGGTCACGGTGGAGGGCGAGATGTCCGCGACCGTCACGCCGGACGGGAGCGACGGCACCACCGCCACCTCGTGGGACCCCGGCTCCAGGCTGGTGACGTTGAGCGCCACAACGATGGGGGCGGCACTGAGCGTGTCCAGGTCCGCCGTGGAGCCGAACAGGGTCAGGAGGACGTGCAGGTCCGACAGGTCGTAGGTGTACGCGCCGCTGATCCCGTCCATCCGGATCCCGGCCACGTAGGTGCGCGTCTCGGTCACGGGCGCGATGGTCACGATGACGCGCACGGTTGCCACGCCAACCGGCGAAACCCCGGGCGGCAGCGCGAGGACCACGTCGGCGGTGACGTCCCTCGTGGCGCCCGTGACGGCGACGGGCGCGGTGTCGGCCGCGGTGAGCGCCTGGAGCTGCTCGGCGTCCCCCATCACCGTGACCACG
>CAIYZX010000563.1 GCA_903930745.1 uncultured Chloroflexota bacterium
GCGGTACCATCCGGCCTCGTCCAGCCCAGCCAGCGGAGCCGCCCACACCTTGGCCGTCAGCGCCTTCGACCTGTTCAAGATCGGCATCGGGCCGTCCAGCTCCCACACGGTTGGGCCCATGCGTGCCGCCGCGCGCTTCGCCGCCCGCCTGGAGCGCCACGGACTCCTCGAGCAGACGCACACGGTCCGCGTTGGCCTCTACGGCAGCCTGGGCGCCACCGGCCGCGGGCACGGGACCGGCGTCGCCGTGGTCCTGGGCCTCGAGGGCGAGCAGCCGGACACCGTTGACACCGCCACGGCACCGGCCAGGGTCGCCGCCATCGACGCCACCCGCCGCCTTCGCCTCAACGGCCGGCGGGACGTCGCGGTGGAGGTGGACTTCAGCGACCGCCTGAGCCACGACGGCTCCGAGCCATTCCACGTCAACAACGTGCGCTTCGCCGCCGTGGACGCACAGGGCATCGAGCTGGAGGCCTGGACCGCGTACAGCGTGGGCGGTGGCTTCGTGGTGGACGAGGAGCTCGTCCGCGCCCCGGACCCGCATGCGGTGGTCCCGGAGGCATCGGACCTGCCGTACCCCTTCACCACCGGCGCGGAGCTGCTGGCGCTCACGGAGGGCCTGGACTGCTCCATCGGCGAGGTGGTTCGCCAGAACGAGCGGAAGTGGCGGACGGACGACGAGATCGATGCCGGCCTGCTCCGCATCTGGGAGACGATGCAGGGCTGCGTGGAGCGGGGGATCGCCACCGAGGGCGAGCTCCCGGGCGCCCTCAAGGTCCGTCGGCGCGCCCCCAGGCTGCACGAGTTCCTGGAGATGCGCGACGCCGCCGGCGCCCCCGATCCGCTGGCCGTGATGGACTGGGTCAACCTCTTCGCGATGGCGGTGAACGAGGAGAACGCCGCGGGTGGCCGCGTGGTCACCGCCCCCACCAACGGCGCGGCAGGGATCATCCCGGCGGTCCTCCACTACTACTGGCGGTTCGTGGCGGGGGCCAGCAGGCGGGGCGTGGTGGAGTTCCTGCTGACCGCGTCCGCCATCGGCCTCCTGTTCAAGGAGAACGCGTCCATCAGCGGCGCCGAGGTGGGCTGCCAGGGCGAGGTGGGCGTTGCCTGTTCGATGGCCGCCGCCGGCCTTGCCGCGGTCCTGGGCGGCTCACCGGAGCAGGTGGAGAACGCGGCTGAGATCGGCATCGAGCACAACCTGGGCCTCACCTGTGACCCCGTGGGCGGCCTCGTGCAGATCCCGTGCATCGAGCGGAACGCGCTGGCCGCCGTGAAGGCGATCAACGCGGCGCGCATGGCGCTGATCGGCGATGGGACCCACCACGTGACCCTGGACGCCGCGATCAAGACGATGCGCGAGACGGGCGCGGACATGCACCACAAGTACAAGGAGACGGCGCGCGGGGGCCTGGCCCTCAACGTCGTGGAGTGCTGACCGAGGCGCCACCCGCCTGACGGCACGGGTCCGCCCGTCCAGCGTCCCGTTGCCCGCCCAGCGGGCAACCCAGCCGACGCCCCGGCGATCCTGCATCTCCACGCGGGCAGGATCTGCAGATCTGGGCCGGACTCGCCGGATCTGCATCCTGCAGCGGGCAAGAATGCACCTCCGCCGTGCAGCTTGCCCGCCGGGCGGGCAAGGGAGCGTGCTGGTGGGAGGTGCCGCGGGTGCCTGGCGGGCAGCGGGCAGCGGGCGGCGGTCCCCCGGGAATCGAAACGGCCCCGGGGAGCCCGGGGCCGTCGGCGAGGATCTGCGAGGGATCAGTGGTGGGCGCCGGCCTCCGCGGGGACCATGTCGCCATCGGACTCCGGTCCGAAGGCCCCTACGATCAGC